>JAUYQP010000012.1 GCA_030697205.1 Mycobacteriales bacterium | reverse complement strand
ACGGCGCCACCGTCCAGGGCTGGAGAACCGCTCTCAACGCCCTCGCCCTGACCTACCCCCGACCGCTTCGCCGACCACATCCGGTAACCCACATTTCCATGATCACCAAGGCGACTTACACAGAATTCTTGACAAGCTCGCTGCGCCCGGGCAACGCCAACGCCAACAACGCCGCCGATCACATCACCGTGCTCGGTGACGCCCTCGCGCAGATCCCCGAGCAACTGCGGGACCGGGTCGTGGTCCGTGGCGACAGCGGCGCCGGCACCCATGACTTCGTAGACCACGTCAGCAGTCTCGGCCTCGGCTACTCCGTCGGGATCGGCGGGTGGGCAACGATCCTCGACGCGCTCGACAACGTCCCGCGGCAGGCATGGAAGGCCGCGCTGGACCCTGACGGGTTCGGGCGCGACGGAGCGCAGGTCGCCGAGCTCACCCGCTACGTCCCCACCGCCACCGGCACGCAGCGTTGGCCCAGTGACATGCGGGTCATCGCCCGCCGCGAACGCCCGCACCCTGGCGCGCAACTACGGATCACCGACCGCGACGGCTGGCGGATCACGGTCTTCGCGACCAACCAGCGCGGCCGGCTCGCTGACCTGGAAGTGCAGCACCGGCTGCGGGCCCGCGCCGAAGACCGGATCCGCAACCTCAAAGACACCGGGCTGCGCAACCTGCCGCTGCACGACCTCGCGCAGAACCAGATCTGGCTCGAACTCGTCGCGCTCGCCAGTGACCTGCTCGCCTGGACCCAACGCCTCGCGCTGGCCCACACCACAGCCGTGACCTGGGAACCCAAACGGCTGCGGTTCCGGCTGCTCAACGTGGCTGGCCGGGTCGTGCGGACAGCACGACGCGACTGGCTGCGACTACCCCGCGGCTGGCCCTGGAACAACATCCTGATCGCCGGTCACGAGCGGCTCCACGCACTCAACAGCTGACACCCGCCACACCCTCACCGACCAGCACCACCGGAGACCGCGACAGACGCGGCGAACACCCACGCCCAGACACCTGTCATCGCGACGCCGCGGTCAATGCCCCCGACCAACCAAGATCACGAAAGATCGAGGCTAGTGCGACTTGTCCGCGCGATGTGCCAGGGCTGCCGCGCCCAGGCAACGGCCGCACCCGTACGGGCTCGCTCATCGGGCTTGGCGAGCTGTCGGGGGCCAGGGCGAACAACCTCGACATCGGGGTCGGTCGGTCACCCCAGGATCCGCACTGCCCTTGAGATGCCGGACCCACTGTCTGCGTGCCGGCCCGACGGCGTTAGCGTCAGGATATGGCTCATACGATGAAGGTTCGACGTGTGCTCGCCCGCGGCGTGCTCCGGGCCGCGAGGTGGAGGCTCGTCGGCGATGTGCCGCGCAGCGGGATCCTCGTCGGCGCACCACACACGTCCCAGTGGGACTGGCTCGCCACGCTCCTCATGTCTTGGGCCAACAGTGCGCGTCCCCAGGCGCTGATCAGCCACACCTACTTCAAGGGCGCCATGGGATGGGTCCTGCGCAAGACTGGCGGTATCCCGCTCGATCGGGACAACCCGGGGGGCGCGATCCGGGCCCTGCTCGCAGAAGCCGAGAGCGGCGAGCACTTCCTCCTTGCGATCGCCCCCGAAGGCACCCGCAGCAAGGGCGAGTACTGGAAGCCTGGCTTCTATCGGATTGCCCAGCAGACCGGCCTTCCGATCAGTCTCGGATTTGTGGACGGCCCGACGCGGACCCTCGGGATCGGGCCGAGCTTCCACCCGTCCGGAGACGTCAAGAAGGACATGGACATGGTCCGCGCGTTCTACGCGGACAAGCACGGCATTCGTCCAGAGCACCGCACCGAACCGCGTCTGCGCGAAGAGACCGACTGATTGCACCGGTGGAGATGTCACCGCGGCAGTCCGGCCCAGTCGCTGCGGTTGCGCGAATCGGCTCCATCCACCATCGTCGAGCGGCTTGCCCGGTCACGGGCTGGCGCTCATGCAGCACGTGAGCCGTCGGTCAGCTCCCGGTCTGCCTGCCCGCCAGCCCAAGGCTTCTGGGCTGCGGCTTCGCTGCCTTGTCGGCGTGCTTGTGGAGGCTGATGTCGTCCGCGAGCGGCATCGGGGCGAAGCCGGGGGCGAGCGGGGTCACGGTGCGGCTGCCGCGGACGCTCTGGGCCGAGAAGCCGGGCGTCATGCTTGCGGCGGGGTCGGTGCGGTCGCTGACGTACCACCAGTCACACTGCACCCGAGCGGCCGTGACCTCGACGACGGACACCCCGTGAGAGTCAAGCTCGACGAGCGGGATGCGCGGCGCGTTGATCGTCTTGAGGATCCCCTCGAAGCCCTGCGACGTCGCGTTGCGCGGGGCTTGGCCGAGGAGTTCGTTCACGTTGTCCGACGTCACGGACGTGCAGACGAACTCCACTCCTGCCGCAGCACCAGAAGGAGACCGCAGGTTGGCGGCCCAGGTGGTGTGGATGTCGCCGGTCAGCGCGACGAGGTCGTAGCCACTCGTCGCCGCCTGTCCGAGCACGGCGGCCTGGTCGAAGGGGTAGCCGTCCCAGGCGTCCTGGTTCCGCTCGACCGGTCCGACAAGCAGGTTGCCCAACAGCCCTGTCGGGGGGTAGTTGACCGTCATGAGTTGGACAGAGTTGCCGAGCAGCTTCCACTGCGTCGGCGTCGCCAGCTCGCCCTGTAGCCACTGCTTCTGCCTCGCGCCGAGCAGCGTACGGGCCGGGTCGCCGAGCTGTGCCGCGGTCGTGGCGGGCGCGTCGCGGTAGGAGCGCAGGTCGAGCATGACCAGATCGGCGAGTGTGCCGAACCGGAAGCTCCGGTACAGCTCGACGCCACCTGCCCCAACGGGCGTGACGCGGATCGGCATCCACTCCAGGTACGCCTGAAAGGCCACGGAGCGGCGCTCAGAGAAGCTGCCCTCCGTTGCGGGCTGGTGGTTCTGGGCTCCATCGCGCCAGGTGTCGTTGGTGATCTCGTGGTCGTCGATCGTCGTGATCCATGTGTGCGCAGCGTGCGCAGCCCGTAGGTCGGAGTCGGCCTTGTAGAGCGCGTGCCTCCGCCGGTAGTCCTCGAGTTCGACGATCTCGGTCGGCGGGTCGAGCGGCCGCGTCGCACCGAACTGGCCGTCGCCGTACTCGTAGATGTAGTCGCCGACGTGCAGGATGAAGTCCAGATCGTTGCGGGCAGCGAGGAAGCGGTACGGCGCGAAGAACCCCGCGGCGTAGTTGGAGCAGCTCGCCAGACCGAAGCGGAGTCGCTCGGGCGTGCTTCCCGCGGCGGGCGCGGTGCGGCCTCGGCCGACCGGGGAGATCTGGCCTTTGGCCACGAAGCCGTACCAGTAGGTCGTAGCCGGCTCGAGGCCGCCGACATCGACCTTGACTGTGTGGTCGCTCGCAGCGGACGTGTTGACGCTGCCGGAGGCGACGGCCTTCTTGAGCCTGGGATCTGTAGCCACGACCCACCGGACGGGGGTCGCGTCGCCGACCCCACTGCCCGGTGAGGCCGAGGGAACCGGCGTCACGCGAGTCCAGATGATCAGCCGGCCTGGCAGCGGATCGCCGGAGGCGACGCCGTACTGGAAGACACCGTCGGGGTCCAGCCCGAGCGTCGATGCGAACGCGGTGCCCTGTAGCGCGGATCCGCCCGCGACGCCGGCGGAAGCGACAGCAGCGAGCTTGAGGAACGAGCGGCGGTCGAGGGTCATGGGGCTCATCCAAGGCGGCTGCAGGGACGCCTGTCTGCGGATCGGAAAAGATCGTGGATCAAGCCGGTGGAGACGCGGACAAAGTCCGTCGCAGTTCCAACGACCAGGCGTAGGCGCAGCCGCCACGCCGCCTCGCGGCAGATGAGGACGTCAGGCAAGCCTCCGACGCTGCGTGACCAGCCGCGCGTCGACTACCCGCGAAGTCAGCAACGGCGCCGGGGCATGTGTACAAGTCAGGCGAACGCCAGTCGCTTCTTGAGGCTGTTGCCGAAAGAGAAGTCTTTCCGCTCCCGCTGGAGACGACCGACCACGATGCCAGGGGCCACCCCGATCTCCTGAGCGAAGGCGACCATCGAAGAGAGGCTCCGCAACTGGTTCAGCCGGCTCACATACTCGTCGGGAATCAATAGCGTCCTCGCGAAGGTGTCCGCTTGTTCCTCCTTCGCGTCGACTTCGGACCCCGCCGAGAGTCCTTCGATGAAGATCTCGCTGCGGTCATGCAGAAGGACGTGCCCCAGTTCGTGGAAGAGGCTGAACCACAGGTGGTCGTCGCTCTTGTATCTAAGCGAAAGTTGCACGATGTACCTCGTCCGGAACCAGCGGGCAGCACCCGAGCACCTGGCGCCAGCGGGCTCTGGCAGGAAGACCAGCGCCACGCCGACCCGTGCGCAGCGCGCGATCAATTCCTGGCCGTAGCGTTCCGGATCCTGCAGGCTTAGGCTGCGCAAATCCGGGAGCTGCGCACGAAGCGCTGCGGCGTCGAACGGCGCGCAATCGATCTTCTCCGCGTAGACCTCGCCCAGACGCAGCCAACTCGCTACCGCAGGGGCCTGCACCTCGTGCGCCGAGGATTGCCGGAAGGCTGCGGCGGGCTTACTCCAGGTCTTCTCCCACGCCTCGGGCGTTGCGACCCGAAAGAACATCAGCACCTGCTCGACTTGACCAACCCGGTCGTGCCCCGTGGCGGTGATCGCACCGTTCTTGCGAAGCCACTCGAGCGGGAACTGCTTTACCCACTCGGTGGCCTCGCCAAGGCTCGCGGATCGCTTCAAGCGCTGACTCTCAGCCTGCCACTGCGCCTCGAGACGATTCCACGTCGCGGCGGGGACATCCGTCACGACCTCAAGGCGCAACGCTGTCTCCTGCGTAAGTGGAGCATGTCCTCGGATGATCTGATTGAGCGCCTTCGCGGACAGTCCGACACGCGATGCGAGCTCGACCTGAGTCATGTTCACCTCCTCGAGCCACTCCTCGAGGGTCGCGCCAGGAGGTACCGCCCAGTCGGGCCGGAACTTGCTCATCGCCGGGTCCTCCTTCAGTGGTAGTCGCAGACCTCAACGACGGTCACCGCACGAACACGGGTCCAGTCGATGCCGTCGTCGGGCAGTCGAGGGATCGGGGCCGTCGGTCGGACGATGAGGCGATAGGGGTGGTCGAGGTCGGCGGCGAAGTGCTCGGCCCGATCCGCCGTCAGCACGTGCCACCTGCCAGGGAGTGGCCACAAGTCGGCGACGACGTCAAGGCTGCGTAGCGCGTTGAGCCGGGCCTGCAGCTTGTTGGCCGTCTTGGGCCCGTAGGCCCGGACCATCTGCTTCTGAGACTCACAGCACTTCTGCAACTTTGCGTCGTCGAACTCGAGGTCCATCCTCCATGTCTTTACCTCTGACGTAAAGTACCTGACCAGGTGAAGTGTTGCACATCCACACGCACTTAGGGGCGGCACGCCGGGCTGAGCGCGTAGCTGAGGCTGACCCGCTTTGACGGACATCCACCATCAGGGGCGTTGCCCCGGAGAGGATGTCCAGCATGGCGAACAAGGGGAGAAAGGCACCCCGGCCAAGGCGTGCGTTCACGTCGGAGTTCAAGGCTGAGATCGTTGAGCT
>JAUYQP010000011.1 GCA_030697205.1 Mycobacteriales bacterium | reverse complement strand
GTGACTTGCTCGGGGGTGAGGGTGTCGTAGATCGCGAACGAGACGGCGAGGGCCGCGACGCGGGTCGCTTCGCGCAGGAGGCGTTCGGCGCGGCGTTCGCTGATGCGCAGGCAGAACGCGAGGCTGATGTCGGTGAACGCCGCGGCGGGGCCGGACGCGGCCTGCAGCGCAAGGGTGAGCTGGAGGAGCCGGGCGTGCTCGGCCGCGTTGGACTGCGCCCACGCTTCGAGCTCGGCCTCGATCTGAGCAGAGGTCTCAGCTGCAGCACTACCGGGTTCGGGGCAGCCGGGAGCCACCGGCGTGGTCGCTCCGGTGGCTGGCATCTGGTCCCTTTCCCGTCTGACGTCAGTAAAGCATAGGCAACCTGGTGTGGCAACATCCTGGTGCAAGATGTGTCCCGCGGCCCAGCCGGGGGTGTGGCGCGGCGCCCAAGGGCCAGGTCAGCGGGCAGCCGTCATCGTCACCCGACTCGCGACCCCGTGGGGCCGAGAAGGCCGAGCATGTGGACAGCCGAAAGGCCTGTGGAGACAGGCCGTGGGTTACGCCGGGCCGAACCACCCGGCGACGTCGGCGATGAGGGCGACTGCCCCGCTGTTGTTGTAGAAGCGCACCTTCGAGCCACTGCCGACCGGGACGATCGCCGCGTCCGCGGCGGTCTGACCCGGGACGAGGTTGAGGGTGCTGACGGTCGGTACGGCGCTGCCACTGGCCGGTGCCGGGAAGACCCGCACGTCTGTCGACCGGGTGGGCCCGGTGCCGGTGACGTTGAGGACCACGGCGGTCGCGCCCGCGCCGACACCGCCCGCGCCGGCGACGACGAGGTCGATGGAGCCGGGCCCACTGACCTTGGTGACCGTGTTGCGCCGCGTGTCGAGCACTCGGTCCGGGGTGAGCGCGCGGAACAGCGAGCCCGAGGCCGACGGGTCGTAGTAGCCGTAGACGTCGGCGAGCAGGTCGACCTCGCCGCTGTTGTTGCGCAGCCGCACCTTGCCGTCGGTCCCGAGGGCGACGATCACGAGGTTGGGCGTCGGCCCGCCGCGGTAGGCGTTGATGTTGCTGATCTCGGGCGACGCGCTCCCGGCGAGGGGGAAGACCCGCACGTCGGTGCTCGCTGTCGCGTTGGCGGCGGTGACGCCGAGGACCACGGCCGTCGCCGACGGCGGCACCCCGGCGACCCCGGCCAC
The DNA here is from genome assembly GCA_030697205.1 of Mycobacteriales bacterium. Classification (NCBI taxonomy): domain Bacteria; kingdom Bacillati; phylum Actinomycetota; class Actinomycetes; order Mycobacteriales; species Mycobacteriales bacterium. The sequence continues at coordinate 96,492 of JAUYQP010000011.1, read as the reverse complement.
CTGCAGGTCACGGACATCGCCCGCGGCGACCTTGCCCGCGACGGCGACACCGCGCGTGTCACCCGGCCGGGTGTCCAGGGTGCGCACCGGTGAGACCGGGAAGTAGGTCGAGCTCGCTCCGGGGCTGTAGAAGCCGGCGAGGTCCGCGACGAGGTCCACCGTCCCGCTGTTGTTGCGGAGCCGGACCTTCCCGCCCGCGCCGACCTTGACCGTCACGAGGTTGGCCCGGGTGAGGCCCTTGGCGAGGTTGAGGTTGGACACCGTCGGTGCAGCCGACGGCGCGCTCGGGGTCGGGTAGACGCGGATGTCGGTGGCGACCGAGGGTGCGACGCCGGTGACGTTGAGGACGACGGCCGTCGCGTCGGACGGGACGCCGTTGGTCCCCGCCACCTGCAGGTCGCGGGTCGCGCCGGCCCCCACGCGCGCGAGCGTCGTACCGACGCCGCTGCGGGTGTCGAAGACGCGAGCCGGAGCCAGCGGTGTGTAGCGCGTCGCCACCGGCGGGTCGGCCGCGGCCGACAGCTGCCAGCCCTGGTCGGCGAGGATCCCGAGCGCGATCGGGCCCGGCTCGTTGTTGACCTCCTGGGCGTCGCCGATCGGCGTCATCAGCGAGTTGAGGGTGCCTGACGCGTAGACCGTCTCGTCGAGGTGGCTGTAGCTCGAGCCCTGCTGCCAGGTCGAGGGCGCGAAGAGCTCCGGCCGCGTCCCGCCGGCCGCGGCGACGCCCTTGGCGCCGTCCCAGAAGACCGACCCGCTGCGCAGCGCCGTCCCCATGGCGGTGCTGCCGCAGGCGTAGTCGAGCAGCCGGGTCGTCGAGCTGGTGACGTGGACCGTCGAGCGGTCGAAGATGAACGGCGCGTCGAAGGCCGGGTCGCAGCTGCCGTAGCCGCCCTGGTCGCCCTGCACCGTGAGCGCTCCGAGGAAGCCGAGACCGTGGCCGAGCTCGTGCATGACGGTGCTCGCGAAGTCGTACTTCCCGGCCGGGACGTTGCCGTCGGTCCCGTAGTAGATGAGGTTGTCGTCGTCGGCGAAGGTCGCGTCGATGTCGACGTCGGCGTCGTAGGGGTCGGTGCTGCTCGTGCCCGGCGGGTCGAGGTCCTCACCGGCCAGGGCGTTGGCGAGCGCGACCGCGTAGAACGCCTCCGTCGAGGAGTTGTAGAGCGCGTTGGCCGGCCCGGCGGAGCCGAGCACGCCCGGGTCGAGGACGGCGAGCTCGGCCCGCACGACGATCGGGATCGAGCTCACCAGCAGTCGTGACCACACGTCGACGGCCTTCTGGAAGGCCGCTTTCTGCTGGGAGTCCCACGCGCCGACGTAGCTGGTCTGGAAGGTCGCGGTCACCGGGTCGGAGGGGTCGACCGAGGCCCGCAGCGCCCGCATCGCGCGGCGCTCCGCCTTCGGGACCGCGCGGCCGCTGGCCAGGCGCACGACGGGAGCCGGGGCGCCGACGGCGGTCCAGGACGTGGGGGTGGAGGCGGCTGCCGGCAGCGCGGGCGTGCCCGCGACGAGCAGGGCGACACCTGCGGCGAGACCAGCCAGATACGAGCGGGCGGGGACGGGCACGGGACTCCCTCCGGTTCACCCGGGCGGGTGACAGGACCGAGCCTGCCCTGTCCCGGCCGCGAGCGGTAGGACCCTTGCGGAGACGGCACGGCGACGATCGGGTTACCCTCGTCCTGTGACGCGGTCGAGCCTCCTGCTTACGCGCCGCGGCGGGGCCCTCTCCTAGGCCGGCTCCCTGCCGCGGGTCGACGTGCTGGCCGCACCCACCCCGTCGTACTGGAGCCACTCCCGTGAGCCGTCCCGCCACCCCCGTCGTCACCCGGATGCCGTTCGGGCGCTACACCGCCTTCCCGCCGGTCGGCCTGTCCGACCGCACCTGGCCCGATCAGGTCATCACCGCCGCGCCGACGTGGTGCAGCGTCGACCTGCGCGACGGCAACCAGGCCCTCATCGACCCGATGGACACCCCGCGCAAGCTGCGGATGTTCGAGCTGCTGGTGGCCATGGGCTACCGCGAGATCGAGGTCGGCTTCCCGTCGGCGAGCCAGACCGACTTCGACTTCGTGCGCGCCCTCGTCGAGGAGGACCGCGTCCCCGAGGGCGTGACGATCCAGGTGCTCACCCAGGCCCGTGAGGAGCTCATCGAGCGCACCGTGCAGTCGCTCGCCGGCTTCCGCGGCACCGCGCTGATCCACCTCTACAACTCCACCTCGACCCTCCAGCGCCGGGTCGTCTTCGGTCTCGACAAGGACGGGGTGAAGGACATCGCCGTCCAGGGCGCTCAGTGGTGCCAGAAGTACGCCGAGCAGCTGCTCGAGGGCACCGACGTCCGTTGGCAGTACTCCCCGGAGTCCTTCACCGGCACCGAGCTCGACTACGCGCTCGAGGTCTGCACCGCCGTCATGGACGTCTGGGGCCCCACGCCCGAGCGCCCGGTCGTCCTCAACCTCCCGGCCACGGTCGAGATGTCGGTCCCGTCGACCTACGCCGACCAGGTCGAGTGGTTCTGCCGCGCCCTGGGCGAGCGCCGCGAGAGCGTCATCCTCTCGCTGCACCCCCACAACGACAGGGGTACGGCGGTGGCCGCCGCAGAGCTGGGCGTCCAGGCGGGCGCCGACCGCGTCGAGGGGTGCCTGTTCGGCAACGGCGAGCGCACCGGCAACGTCTGCCTCGTGACGCTCGGCCTCAACCTGTTCAGCCAGGGCGTCGACCCGCAGGTCGACTTCTCCGACATCGACGAGGTCCGGCGCACCGTCGAGTACTGCAACCAGCTGCCGGTGCACCCGCGCCACCCCTACGGCGGCGACCTCGTCTACACCGCCTTCTCCGGCTCCCACCAGGACGCCATCAAGAAGGGCTTCGAGGCGCTCGAGCGCGACGCCGAGGCCGCGGGCGTCCCCGTGCGGGACTTCACGTGGGGCGTGCCCTACCTGCCGATCGACCCGCTGGACGTGGGTCGCTCCTACGAGGCCGTCATCCGCGTCAACAGCCAGTCCGGCAAGGGAGGTGTGGCCTACGTGCTGAAGAACGAGCACCACCTCGACCTGCCGCGGCGGATGCAGATCGAGTTCTCCCGCGTCGTGCAGGAGGTGGCCGATGCCGACGGCGGCGAGATCGCGGGCTCGGCGATCTGGGAGCTGTTCCAGACCACCTACCTGCGCCACGCGACCCCGCTCGAGCTGGTGTCCTACACGAGCAGCAGCGGCGACCTCGACTGCGTCGACGCCCTCGTGCGCTGGCAGGGGGAGGAGCGGACCGTGAGCGGCTTCGGCAACGGCCCGCTGTCGGCGTTCGTCCACGCCCTTGCCGAGCTCGACCTCGACGTGCGGGTCCTCGACTACGCCGAGCACGCCACCGGAGCCGGTGAGGAGGCGCAGGCGGCGTCCTACCTCGAGGTCGCCGTGGACGGTCGCGTCCTGTGGGGCTGCGGGGTCCACCCGAGCATCGTCACCGCGTCGTTCCGCGCCATCGTCAGCGCCGTCAACCGCGCCTGACGGTGGTCACCGAGACCGCGAGCGTGATCACGCGGGCAGTCTCCCACCCCGCCCCCGTCCTGCATGTTGGGACGCGCCATCTCACTGGCTAGGCTGCCACCATGACGACGAAGCTCGCGGTCATCGGTGGCGACGGCATCGGCCCGGAGGTGGTGGCCGAGGGCCTGAAGGTCCTCGACGCGGTCCTGCCCGGTGTCGAGCAGACCCACTACGACCTCGGCGCGACGCTGTGGCACCGCACCGGGGAGGCGCTTCCCGACAGCGTCCTCGAGGAGCTGCGCGGCCACGACGCGATCCTGCTCGGTGCCGTCGGCGACCCGTCGGTGCCACCCGGTGTCCTCGAGCGCGGGCTGCTCCTGCGGCTGCGCTTCGCCCTGGACCACCACGTCAACCTGCGGCCGGTCCGGCTCTTCCCCGGGGTCACCGGGCCGCTGCGGGACAAGGCCTTCGACTTCGTCGTGGTCCGCGAGGGCACCGAGGGCCCCTACGTCGGGGCCGGCGGCTCGATGCGCACCGGCACCCCCCATGAGGTCGCGACCGAGGTGAGCCTCAACACCGCGTACGGCGTGGAGCGCGTGGTCCGCGACGCCTTCCACCGGGCCACCGCCCGGCGCGGCCACCTCACGCTGGTCCACAAGAACAACGTCCTCGTGCACGCCGGTGGGCTCTGGAAGCGGGTCTTCGACGAGGTGCGCACCGACTTCCCCGGCGTCGCGGTCGACTACCAGCACGTCGACGCCGCCTCGATGTTCTTCGTCACGCAGCCCGAGCGCTTCGACGTCGTCGTCACCGACAACCTCTTCGGCGACATCCTCACCGACATCGGGGCCGCGATCGGCGGCGGCATCGGGCTGGCCGCCAGCGGCAACCTCGACGTCTCGCGCGCCCACCCGTCGATGTTCGAGCCGGTGCACGGCAGCGCCCCCGACATCGCCGGCCAGCAGAAGGCTGACCCGACGGCGACGGTGCTCTCGGTCGCGCTCCTGCTCGACCACCTCGGCCACGCCGAGCAGGCCGCCCGCGTCGAGTCCGCCGTCGCCGCCGACCTCGCCACCCGAGGTGACGCCGTCCGCACGACCAGCCAGGTGGGCGACGCGCTGGTCGCGCTGCTCTGATCCCACCCGTCCGAGGCCTTGCCCTCCGGCTCTGTCAGGAGCACCCTGCCGCTGCGGCCGGGTGCCGACAGGGCACCTGCCTCGACGGAGGGAGGTGGCGCGATGCACGTCCGCGCCACGACGATCAGCGCCGACCCGAGCCGGGTCGATGAGCTCATCCGCTTCGCGGCGGAGCAGGTCGCGCCGGCCTGCGACGGCCTGCGTGGCTCGCGCGGCCTGTCGATGTTCGTCGACCGGACGACCGGGACCTGCACCATCAGCACGGCCTGGGAGAGCGAGCAGGACCGCGACGACTCGGACTCTGCTCTGCGGCCGCTCCGGAGCCGTGCGGGGGAGCTGTTCGGCGCCACCCCGGCAGTCGAGCTGCTCGAGATGGTCGTGCTCGACCGGCGCCGTCCGGCCGAGCCCGGCTTCTGGGCCCGCACGACGCGGGTGTCGATCGACCCGGCGCACGTCGACGATGCCATCGACGCCTACGGCGCGACCACGCTGCCCGCCGTCGAGCTGATGGACGGCTTCTGCAGCGCGGTGCTCCTCGTCGACCGCACCGCCGGGGCCGGTGTCTCCACGGTGGTCTTAGACACCCGCTCCGCCCTCGAGGCCAGCCGGCCGGCCGCCGACGAGATCCGCCGCACCAGTGCCGCGAAAGCCGGTGCGGAGGTCGTCGACGTTCGCGAGTCGGAGGTGGTGCTCGCGGGCATCCGGGCACCAGAGACCGGGTGAGCCTGCTGACGAGCACACCGCGTCGGGTCTAGGGTCGGCCCCCAGTCGACCTGGAGGTGGCCGGTGCTGGTCCGAGACGCCATGACCCCCGCGGTGCTCACGGTGGGGCCGACGCACACCCTGCGACAGGCTGCCAAGCAGATGGCCGGCCGCAAGGTGGGAGCGGCCGTGGTGATGGACCCCGACGGCAACGGCCCCGGGATCCTCACCGAGCGCGACGTGCTCGAGGCGCTCGCGCAGGACCAGGACCCCGACGTCGAGATCGCCGGTGACCACCTGACGCCCGACGCCGTGACGGCCACGCCCGACTGGGACCTGCAGCGCGCCGCGCAGGTCATGGTCGACGGCGGCTTCCGGCACCTCGTCGTCTGCGAGGGCGACGAGGTCGTCGGCGTGCTCTCCGTCCGCGACCTCGTGCGGGTCTGGAGCGGTCCTAAGGCGTGAGACGCGTTTGACGCCTGATGAGACGACTGGCACCGTGGCGGGCGATGACCCGCACCGTGATCATTCGCAGGCGCGCACTGCAGGGGTAGTGACCCCCGCACTGCGCGCGACCCTCCACGCCCTCGGGCCTGGGGGGTCTTCTCGTCTCAGGAGCACCCACGCATGAGCGTCCCCACCGACGCCTTCCACGTCTACGACACGACGCTGCGCGACGGCGCGCAACGCGAGGGCTTCTCGCCGTCGGTCAACGACAAGCTCGCGATCGCCCGCCACCTCGACGACCTCGGCGTCGGCTTCATCGAGGGCGGCTGGCCGGGGGCCAACCCCAAGGACGCGGAGTTCTTCGCCCGCGCCCGCACCGAGCTGGTCCTGCAGACCGCGCAGCTCGCGGCCTTCGGCTCCACCCGGCGGCCCGGCGGCGACGTCGCGAGCGACCTCGCCCACCTTCGCGACAGCGGGGCCGGCATCGCCACGATGGTCGCGAAGGCCGACGTGCGCCACGTCGAGCGGGCGCTGCGCACGACCCGCGAGGAGAACCTCGCGATGGTCCGGGACTCGGTGGCCCACCTGCGCGGCGAGGGCATGCGCGTCTTCCTGGACGCCGAGCACTTCTTCGACGGCTACCGCGCGGATGCGGCGTACGCCCTGGAGGTCCTGCGGGTCGCGGCCGACGCGGGCGCCGACGTGCTGGTGCTGTGCGACACCAACGGCGGGATGCTGCCGTCGCAGCTGCAGGACGTCGTGGGCGCCGCGGTCGCCACCGGCCTGCGCATCGGCATCCACGCCCACGACGACACTTCCTGCGCCGTCGCCAACTCGCTCACCGCGATCGACGTCGGCGCGACCCACGTGCAGGGCACCGCCAACGGCTACGGCGAGCGGTCGGGCAACGCCGACCTCTTCAGCGTCGTCGCCGCATTGGAGGCCAAGCTCGGCCGGCAGGTGCTGCCGGACGGCCGGCTCAAGGAGCTCGGACGGGTCTCCCACGCCGTCGCCGAGGTCGCCAACATCACGCCCGATCCGCACCAGCCGTGGGTGGGCGCGAGTGCCTTCGCCCACAAGGCCGGGCTGCACGTCAGCGCCATCAAGGCCGACCCCGACCTCTACCAGCACGAGGACCCCTCGGTCGTCGGCAACGACATGCGGCTGCTCATCAGCGAGCTCGCGGGCCGCGCGACCATCGAGCTCAAAGGCCGCGAGCTCGGGCTCGAGCCCGATGCCGCCACCATCACCAGGGTCATCGACCGGGTGAAGGACCTCGAGAGCGTCGGCTGGTCCTTCGAGGTGGCAGAGGCGAGCTTCGAGCTGCTGCTGCGTGAGGAGATGGGGGAGCGGCCGCGCTTCTTCGAGCTGGAGAGCTGGCGCGTCATCGTGGAGCGGCGCGACGACGAGAGGGTCGTCTCGGAGGCGACCGTCAAGCTGCACGCCCACGGCGCGCGCATCGTCGCGACCGGCGAGGGCAACGGCCCGGTCAACGCCCTCGACACGGCGCTGCGGACCGCGCTGCTGGAGCTCTACCCGGGGCTGTCGGCTCTCGAGCTCGTCGACTACAAGGTGCGCATCGTCAGCGGCGCCCACGGCACCGACGCGGTGACGCGGGTGCTTGTCGAGACCAGCGACGGCCACACCGAGTGGAGCACCGTCGGGGTCCACGAGAACGTCATCGCCGCGTCCTGGCAGGCCCTCGACGACGCCTACACGTCGGGGCTCCACCGCCAGCAGTCCTGACCGCCCGGCCCCGCGACCGGGCGGGACGGCCCGGGTAGCCTCGCCCCTCGTGCGCATCTGCCGGTTCTCCCGTGACGGGGACGTCTCCTTCGGTGTCGTCGAGGGGCCGGGGGACGACCCCGCCGACCTCGTCGTCCACGCGATGGCGGGCCACCCGTTCGCCCCGATGCAGCCCACCGGCGAGCAGCACCCGCTGAGCGCCGTGCGGCTGCTTGCCCCCGTGCTGCCCAGCAAGGTCGTGTGCATCGGCAAGAACTACGCCGACCACGTCGCCGAGATGGCCGCCGTGACCGGGGGCGAGGCGCCGGCGACGCCGGTGACCTTCCTCAAGCCGTCGACGTCGGTCGTCGGACCAGGCGACGCGATCGTGCTGCCGCGCGACAGCGAGCGGGTCGACCACGAGGCCGAGCTCGCCGTCGTCATCGGCCGGCTGTGCCGCGAGGTGCCGCGGGCGCGCTTCGCCGACGTGGTGCTCGGCTACACCGTCGGCAACGACGTCACCGCCCGCGACCACCAGAAGGCCGACGGCCAGTGGACCCGAGGCAAGGGCCACGACACCTTCTGCCCGCTCGGTCCCTGGGTCGAGACCGAGATCGACCCACGCGACCTGCGGGTCACCTGCACCGTCGACGGACAGCCCCGTCAGGACGGTCGGACCTCGGCGCTGCTGCACGACGTCGGGGCGATCGTCGAGTGGGTGAGCGCCTTCATGACGCTGCTGCCCGGTGACGTCATCCTCACCGGCACCCCCGCCGGGGTGGGTCCGCTGTCCGCAGGGCAGTCGGTGTCCTGCGCCATCGAGGGCATCGGCACCCTCACCAACCCGGTGGTGTCCCGATGACCGTGCGTGTCCGCGTCGCCCCTTCGCCGACCGGCGACCCGCACGTCGGTACGGCGTACATGTCGTTGTTCAACCTCGCCTTCGCGCGCCAGCAGGGCGGCCAGTTCCTGCTGCGGGTGGAGGACACCGACCGCGCGCGGTTCCGCGCCGACAGCGAGCAGCAGGTCTACGACACGCTGTCCTGGCTCGGCCTCGACTGGGACGAGGGGCCTGATCGCGGGGGCCCGGTCGGGCCCTACCGGCAGAGCGAGCGGCTCGAGACCTACCGCCCCGTCGTGCAGCAGCTGCTCGACGCCGGCCACGCCTACCACTGCTGGTGCACCCCCGAGCGGCTGCAGCAGATGCGCGAGGACCAGCAGGCGCGCAAGGTCCCGACCGGCTACGACCGCCTGTGCCTCGGCAAGTCGGCAGAGGAGCGGGCCGAGCTGGGCGGTGCCTCCGAGGTGCCGGTCGTACGGATGCTCGTGCCCGACGACGCGCCGCTCGCCTTCACCGACCTCATCCGCGGCGAGGTGCACGCGCCGCGGCCCGACGACCAGGTGCTGCTGAAGGCGGACGGCTTCCCGACCTACCACCTGGCCGTGGTCGTCGACGACCACCTCATGGGCATCACCCACGTCGTGCGCGGCGAGGAGTGGATCAGCTCGACGCCCAAGCACGTGCTGCTCTACCGCTGGCTCGGCTGGGACGAGCCGGCCTTCGCCCACATGCCGCTGCTGCGCAACACCGACAAGTCCAAGATCTCCAAGCGCAAGAACCCCGCGGCCCGGCTCACGTGGTTCCAGGAGCAGGGCTACCTGCCGGAGGCGCTGCTCAACTTCCTCGGCCTGCTCGGCTACTCCCTGCCGTCGCAGGAGGAGGTCTTCTCCTTCGCCGAGATGTCCGCGAGCTTCGACTGGGCGCGGGTCAACACCGTCGGGCCGGTCTTCGACCTCGAGAAGCTGTCGTGGCTCAACGGCCACTACGTGCGGGAGCTCTCGCCCGCGGAGTTCGTACGACGTACGACGCCCTTCCTCGTGGCCGCCGGTCTGGTGAGCGAGCCCGTCCCGGCCGACGCCGCAGCGCTGATGGCCGACCTCGTCCCGCTCGTCCAGACCCGGGTCGCGCTGCTGTCGGAGCTGCCCGCGCTGGTCCGCTGCTTCTTCGTCGCCGACGACGACTTCGCGGTGGACCCCGAGGCCGCGGCGAAGTCCCTCGGCCCCGACGCCGCTCCCGTGCTCACCTCCTGCGCCGACGCCCTCGAGGGGCTGGAGTCGTGGACGACCGAGTCCGTGCAGGCCGCCATGGACGCCGCGCTCATCGACGGCCTCGGCCTCAAGCGGGGCAAGGCCTACGGCCCGGTGCGGGTCGCCGTCTGCGGTGCCTCCATCGCGCCGCCCCTGCCGGAGTCGATGGCGCTGCTGGGCAAGCAGCGCGTGCTGAGGCGGCTGCGGGAAGCGGTTTGAGGTCCGACCTCGCGGTCCGCTAGACTTCACGACCGCTGCACCTGTGGGCTATGGGGTAATTGGCAGCCCGACGGTTTCTGGTTCCGTTAGTCTTGGTTCGAGTCCAGGTAGCCCAGCGCATCACCACAACTCCACATGCACGACCAAGTCCGGCCCCCGTCGTCTAGCGGCCTAGGACGCTGCCCTCTCACGGCAGTAGCGTGGGTTCGAATCCCATCGGGGGTACATTCAGTAACTGTCCGACTACGCAAAGTAGTCGGACAGTTCTGCGTCTAGGGACGATCCACCGCCGCGGGTGGGACCTCGCGGAGCGCGTGAGGTGCGTACGTCAGCAGAAGCTGGTGGGCCCACTCGACCAGGTCCTCGACGCGTTGGCCCTGTGGCTGGAACCGCGACCAGAGCTCGAGGTTGGAAGGCCGGTTGTCGTCGCGCTGGCCGTTGCGGTGGTGGACGGACTCGGCTGGGGTAAGCGGGCGTCCTAGCATCCTTGCCATCACGAGGCGGTGCTCGGCCGCGCTGGTCGCCCCCGACACCAGCCAGCGGTCCTCGGAGGCGACGGGCACGTAGCGGTAGCCGCGCTTGACGTACCCGGTACCTGCGGGAGTGCGCACCGGTTCCTCAGGTGCGGCGTCACCAGAAGTCCGGTGCCTGCCGACGTGGGTGCGGCACAACCCGTGGGAGTGGTGCGGTCGGACGCACGACGGGACCGAGCAGGCGTCAGGGGTGACCTCGCGGAGTGGCTCGTCGGCGCGGACGTCGCCGTGGCGCGACCAGCGCAGGTAGTGACCGTGGCACCAGCCTCGCGTCACGGCGCGTCGGTCGCAGGCCTCGACGGCGCAGGCGGTCGGCGCCTGGTCGGGCAGCAGGGTGCCGTGGCGGAGGAGCTGGCGGTAGTGGCGCGAGCAGTGACCGCGGGCGTAGACGGGGGCGGTGCAGCCAGGGTCCGAGCAGTCCATGCCGACATGGTCACGCGGTGGTGCGACAGGCCGGGTGCGGCCTGTGGATCAGCGGGCCGAGACGCGCCGGACGAGCTCGAGGGCGGCGGCCTCCACAGGCTCGAGGCCGCCCCAGGAGCCCTGCAGGGCGTCGAGGAACGCCGCCGGCACGTAGCGGACGGGGGCCGCGGCGGTGCGGCGCACCGCGACCTCGTGGCGGCTGCGCCAGGCAGCGAGGTCGACGGGGGCGGCCGGGGCGCCGGCTCGGGCGCGGCGGCGCTGCGACGGGACGCCGGTGACGCCGGTGACGCCGGTGACACATCGGACGGGGGAGCGGTGCACGGTGACCTCCGGAGGGGGCGGGGCGACTGCACCCACTGTCCGGCCGGGCGGCGGTGCCCGCCATGGCCCGGTGTGACCGTTTTGCGGCACCTGACCTGACTAGTCCGGTCAGGCCCCGAGCTGGCGGGAGAGCTCGCCGGCGGCCGCGACGACGGCCTCGGCGTGCAGTCGGCCGGGGGAGCGGGTGAGGCGCTCCAGCGGGCCGGAGACGCTCAGCGCCGCCAGGACCCGGCCGTCGCGGCCGCGGACGGGCGCGGAGACCGAGGCCACGCCCTGCTCGCGCTCGGCGACCGAATGCGCCCAGCCGCGGCGGCGGACCTCGGCGAGGGTGCGGGCGGTGTAGGCGCTGCCGGCGGGCGGCTCGGCCGGGTCGGTCCAGGCCAGCAGGACCTGCGCGGCGGAGCCGGCGGTCATCGGCAGCAGGCTGCCGACGGGCACGGTGTCGCGCAGCCCGCTGCCGCGCTCGGACGCCGCGACGCACAGCCGGCGGTCGCCCTGCCGGCGGTAGAGCTGGGCGCTCTCCCCGGTGTGGTCCCGCAGTCTCTGGAGCACCGGGCCGGAGCGGGCCAGTAGCAGGTCCTCCGCGGGACCTCCGGCGAGCTCCGCGGCCCGCGGGCCCACCTTCCAGCGGCCGTCGCGGTCCCGGGCCAGCAGGCGGTGCACCTCCAGGGCCACGGCCAGCCGGTGGGCCGTCGCGCGCGACAGCCCGGTGCGCGCCGTCAGCTCAGCAAGGGTCTGCGCGCCGCCCTCGATGGCACCCAGGACGAGGACGGCCTTGTCCAGGACGCCGACTCCGCTAGTCTGTTCCACACGTTGATACTGCCATCTCAGATACTGAGAGTGCAAGGAGAGGTCGCCATGGGACGCACGCTGGCCGAGAAGGTCTGGGAGCACCACGTCGTACGACGTGCCGACGGTGAGCCGGACCTGCTCTACATCGACCTCCACCTCGTGCACGAGGTCACCAGCCCGCAGGCCTTCGACGGGCTGCGACAGGCTGGTCGGGCCGTGCGCCGGCCCGACCTCACCCTCGCCACCGAGGACCACAACGTCCCCACCGACGTCCTCGAGATCCGTGACGCGGTCAGTCGCCAGCAGGTCGAGACGCTGCGCCGCAACTGCGAGGAGTTCGGCGTCCGGCTGCACCCGATGGGTGACAAGGACCAGGGGATCGTCCATGTCATCGGCCCGCAGCTCGGCATCACCCAGCCCGGCATGACGATCGTCTGCGGCGACAGCCACACCAGCACCCATGGCGCGTTCGGGGCGCTCGCCTTCGGCATCGGCACCAGCGAGGTCGAGCACGTCCTCGCCACCCAGACCCTGCCGCTGCCGCGGCCGCGCACGATGGCCGTCACGGTCGAGGGCGACCTGCCGGCGGGCACCACCGCCAAGGACCTCGTCCTCGCGCTCATCGCGCAGGTGGGCACGGGCGGTGGCCAGGGCTACGTCGTGGAGTACCGCGGCGCCTCCATCGAGGCGCTGTCGATGGAGGGCCGCATGACGGTCTGCAACATGAGCATCGAGTGGGGTGCGCGCGCCGGCCTCATCGCCCCCGACCGGACCACCTACGACTTCCTGCAGGGCCGTCCGCACGCGCCCACCGGCGCGGACTGGGACGCCGCCGTCGCGCACTGGGAGTCGCTGCGCACCGACCCCGACGCGGTCTTCGACAAGGAGATCGTGCTCGACGCCTCGCTCGTCACCCCCTTCGTCACCTGGGGGACCAACCCCGCGCAGGGCGTCGCGCTGTCGGGCTCCGTGCCCGACCCGCAGGCCCTGCCGGTCGGCAACCAGCGCGACGCCGCGGAGCGAGCCTTGGCCTACATGGGCCTCGCCGCCGGCACGCCGATGCGTGACATCGCCGTGGACACGGTGTTCCTCGGCTCCTGCACCAACGGCCGGATGGAGGACCTGCGGGCCGCGGCCGCGGTCGTGCAGGGCCGCACGGTCGCCGACGGCGTGCGGATGCTCGTCGTCCCGGGCTCAATGCTCGTCAAGCTCCAGGCCGAGCTGGAGGGCCTCGACCGGGTCTTCACCGACGCTGGAGCCGAGTGGCGCAACGCCGGCTGCTCGATGTGCCTGGGCATGAACCCCGACACCCTCGCTCCTGGGGAGCGCAGCGCCAGCACCAGCAACCGCAACTTCGAGGGCCGTCAGGGCCGCGGCGGTCGCACCCACCTCGTCTCCCCGCAGGTCGCCGCGGCCACTGCCGTCGTCGGCCGGCTGGCCGCCCCCACCGACCTGCCCGCCCTCGCATCCACCCCCGACGGGAGCACCTCCTGATGGAGCCCTTCACCACCCACACCGGCACCGCCGTACCGCTGCGCCGCAGCGACGTCGACACCGACCAGATCATCCCGAGTGACTGGCTCAAGCGCGTGGAGCGCACCGGCTTCGGTGCGGGGCTCTTCAGCGAGTGGCGTGAGGACGCATCGTTCGTCCTCAACCAGCCCGAGCGGCAGGGCGCGAGCGTCCTCGTCGCGGGGGAGAACTTCGGGACCGGCTCGTCGCGCGAGCACGCCGTCTGGGCCCTGACCGACTACGGCTTCCGGGCCGTCATCAGCAGCCGCTTCGCCGACATCTTCCGGGGCAACAGCCTCAAGGGCGGGCTGCTCCCCGTGCAGCTCCCCGCCGAGGTCGTGGCAGAGCTCCAGCAGCTCGTCGAGGACGAGCCGACCACCCAGGTCACGGTCGACCTGGAGGCCCGCGAGGTCCGCGCCGCAGGCATCACCGCGGCCTTCGAGCTCGACGACTTCACCCGCTGGCGGCTCATGGAGGGCCTCGACGACGTCGGACTGACCCTGCGGCACGCCGAGGCGATCGACGACTTCGAGTCACGTCGGCCCCCCTTCCTGCCCCGCGCGCGCGTCACGGCGTGACCGACCCGTCCGACGCCGAGGCGAGAGCAGCGGCGCTCGCGGACCGACTGCGCGACGCGCACCGCGCGTTGCGTTCGCTCGACGTCTCCGACGACGAAAAAGCCCGTGCTGCAAGGAGATTGCTCGCGATCAGCGATGCGGCCAAGCACGACGTCGACCGCGCCGCGCTCCGGCTCGACAGCCTCCTGTCGGACTGGGAAGCGGGCCGCGTGGGTGCCGCGGACGACGCCGGAACGACCTGATCCAGGGTCGTCGTGACGGGAAAAGGCCCGCGACACAAGCAGATTCCGACGTCGAGGTGTTTGTGGTGACCCCTCGTGACCCCTACCGTTCCTGGCAAGGGGCACAGTGCCTCGTCCGTCCAGGAAGGGACACCGTCGTGAACAAGGCCGATCTGATCGAGGCCATCACCGAGCGGGTCGGTGACAAGCGGACCGCCAGCAACGCCGTCGAGGCCGTCGTCGACGCCATCACCGCCGCCGTGGCTCGCGGTGAGAAGGTCGCCATCACGGGCTTCGGCGTCTTCGAGAAGATCGACCGCGCCGCCCGCACCGCGCGCAACCCCGCGACCGGCGCGGCCGTGAAGCTCAAGGCCACCTCGGTGCCGAAGTTCCGCGCCGGCCAGGGCTTCAAGGACGTCGTCAGCGGAGCCAAGAAGGTCGCCGCGGCCACGTCGGCCAAGACGACCGCGAAGGCCACCGCCAAGGCGGCTCCGGCGAAGAAGGCCGCTCCGGCCAAGAAGGCAGCGCCCGCCAAGGCGGCGGTCAAGAAGGCCGCGCCCGCCAAGGCCGCGGTCAAGAAGGCCGCGCCCGCCAAGAAGGCCGCTCCGGCCAAGAAGGCGGCCCCCGCGAAGAAGGCCGCTGCCAAGAAGAAGTAGCAGCACCCGCACCTCGCACGAAGGGCCCCGGCGCATGCCGGGGCCCTTCGTGCGTGCCGGGGTCAGGGAAGCGGCAGGGTGTGGTCGGCGTCGACGAACCTGCCGTCGGTGTCGAACGACAGCGCCCAGGTGCTGCCCTTCTTGGCCCGGACCCGCCCGTCCGTGGACGTGAGGTGCGCGACGAGGTCGGGGATCGCGCCGCCCTGGCTGCAGATCACGGCGGGGGTGCCGGCACGGGCCAGGCCCCGTAGATCGGCCAGTGCGGCGTCGCGGTCCCAGGCGTCCTCGCCCCAGTGCGCGACGACCTCGACGTCGTGGCCGACCCGCGCGGACAGCGGCGCCACTGTCGCCCTGCACCGCACCGGCGGCGCCGACAGGACCCGCACCGGCCGCCACAGGGACAGCACGTCCGCGAGCAGGTCGGCCTGAGTGCGACCGTCGTCGTCGAGGGGCCGTCGGTCGTCAGTGCCGCGGAAAGACGAGCGGTCACCCGCGGACGCGTGACGCACCACCAGCAGGGTCACCGCGTCCGCAGGGCCGGACAGGAAGCGCCGCAGCGGCGCCGCCTCCGCCCCGAGCAGGTCCACTGCTGCGGCGGCGTCGACCCAGCGCAGCTCGTCGACCTCGTCGCCTGCCGTGAACGCCCCCTCGGCGGCTTCGAGCGACCACCAGCGCACGGTCTTGGGCACCAACCGACCGGCGACGACCACGTCGTACTCCGTGGTCCCCAGCCCGCGACCGAGCGGGCCCGTGAAGCCGGTCTCCTCGACGACCTCGCGCACGGCCGCGACCGCCTCCGGCTCCGACGGGTCGAGCTTGCCCTTGGGCAGCGACCAGTCGTCGTAGCGAGGGCGGTGGACCAGCGCGACCTCGACCCCCGCGGGGGAGCGGCGCCACAGGACCGCGCCGGCCGCGCGCACCAGGTCAGCCACCGGCACCGCGCTCGAGCGTCCGGGTCATGAGCTCCGTCTGCAGGTCGCAGACGGGTACGCCGTGGAGCGGCCGGCGGGTCCACGAGCCGTCAGGCCCCAGCGCCCAGTGCGCGACGTCGTCGGCGAACGCCCGGTCGAGCACCGCGTCGAGCTGGGCCCGGACGTGGGCGTCCTTGACCCGCACCAGCACCTCGACCCGCCGGTCGAGGTTGCGGTGCATGAGGTCGGCGCTGCCGAGCCAGTGCTCCTGCTGGCCGGCAAAGACCATCGCGCGGGAGTGCTCGAGGAAGCGCCCGACGATGCTGCGCACGGTGATCTGCTCGGACAGCCCGGGAACGCCCGGGCGCAGCGCGCAGATGCCACGCACCAGGACCTCGACGGGGACCCCGGCCTGCGAGGCTCGGTAGAGCGCGTCGATGAGCGCCTCGTCGACCACGCCGTTGGCCTTGAGCCTGATGCCGCAGGGCTTGCCCTGGCGGGCGAGGTCGGCCTCCCCGTCGATGCGCTCGACGAGACCGGCACGCACGCCGTGCGGAGCGACCATGAGGGTGCGGTAGTCGGTCTGCCGGCTGTAGCCGGTGAGGGTGTTGAACAGGTCGGTGAGGTCGGCGCCCACCTGCGGGTCAGCCGTCAGCAGGCCGAAGTCCTCGTAGACACGGGCGGTCTTGGGGTTGTAGTTGCCGGTGCCGATGTGGGCGTAGCGGCGCAGCTGGCCCTTCTCCTGTCGGACCACCAGCGAGGTCTTGCAGTGCGTCTTGAGGCCGACCAGGCCGTAGACGACGTGGCAGCCGGCCCGCTCGAGCTCGCGCGCCCACTTGATGTTGGCCTGCTCGTCGAAGCGGGCCGTGATCTCGACGAGCACCACGACCTGCTTGCCGGCCTGCGCGGCGTCGACCAGGGCGTTGACGATCGGCGAGTCGCCTGAGGTGCGGTAGAGCGTCTGCTTGATGGCGAGCACGTTGGGGTCGGCCGCAGCCTGCTCCACGAAGCGCTGCACCGACGTGGCGAAGGAGTCGTAGGGGTGGTGGACCAGGACGTCTCCCTCGCGCAGGGCAGCGAAGACGTCGGTGGCCTTCTCGCCCTCGGCCAGGCGCGGGTGGGTCGACGGGACGAACGGGTCGTCCTTGAGGTCGGGCCGGTCGAGCTCGTAGAGCTGCCAGAGCGACGACAGATCGAGCAGGCCGTCGACCTGGACGACGTCGTCGTCGGTGATCTCGAGCTCGCGCACCAGCAGGTCGAGGACGTGCGGGTCCACGTCGTGGCCGACCTCGAGGCGGACGGCCGGGCCGAAGCGGCGCCGAGCGAGCTCGCGCTCCAGCGCCTGCAGCAGGTCCTCGTCGCGGTCCTCCTCGACCTCGACGTCGGCGTTGCGGGTGACCCGGAAGGCGTGGTGGGCCGTGACCTCGAGGCCGGGGAACAACTGCGGCAGGTGGGCGCCGATCAGCTCCTCCAGGGGCAGGAAGGTGACGTCGGCGTCGTCGGCCACGACGGGCAGGAAGCGGCGCACGTTGTTGGGCACCTTCACCCGGGCGAAGCGCTCGCCCCCGGTGTCGGGGTCGCGGACGAGCACGGCGAGGTTGAGCGACAGCCCGCTGATGTAGGGGAACGGGTGCGCCGGGTCGACGGCCAGCGGGGTGAGGATCGGGAAGAGCTGGGCCCGGAAGTAGTCGTGCAGCGGGGACTGCTGCTCGGGCGACAGCTCGCGCCACAGCGCGATCCGGATGCCCGCAGCGGCCAGGGAGGGCCGCACGTCGTCGAGGAAGGTCCGGGCGTGGTCGGCGACCAGCTCGCGCGCGCCGCGGCTGATCAGCGCGAGCTGCTCGCGGACCCCCAGTCCGTCGGCGCTGCGCTTGCCGAGCCCGGTCGACTGGCGGCGCTTGAGCCCGGCGACGCGGACCATGAAGAACTCGTCGAGGTTGCTGGCGAAGATGGCGAGGAACTTCGCGCGCTCGAGCAGCGGCGCCGAGGTGTCCTCGGCGAGCGCCAGCACGCGGGCGTTGAAGTCCAGCCAGCTCACCTCGCGGTTGAGGAAGCGGTCGCGGGGGAGCTCGGCCAGTGCCTGGTCCGCGGGTGCGGGCCCAGCGGTCGGCGTCTCGTCCTCGAGGGACTCCGTCAGGTGCGCGGTCATGTGCACATCGTGCACCGCTCAGGTGAACGACAGGGCGGCGAGCGCCTCCGTGGTGTGGGGTCCCACTCCGAGGGCGACGGCGGCCGCGAGGTCGTCCGCGGTGTCGACGTCGCGACGCAGCCGGGCAGGGCCAGTCAGCTCGGTGGCACCGGAGGTGCGGTGCCGCTCGCGGGAGGCAGCGCCGTACGCCGGGAGCAGTGCCGCTCCGGGACCGGCCGCCAGCAGCGTCGTGCCGGTGCCGGCGGCGTCGGGCACGAAGCCGCGCTGTCCCGGCTCGACGGTCGACAGCACCGCGGTGAGATCGCCCGCCGTCGCGGCGGGCAGGTCCGACGACACCGTCGCCACCGCGAGGTCGGGGGACTCTGCGCGCAGCAGGTCGGCGCCGTGACTGAGCGCCGGGTTGAGCCCGGCGTCCGGGAGGTCCGGTACGACGAGGGCACCGAGAGCGGCCAGCGCCGCCGAGGCCTGCGGGTCGTCGGTGACGACCAGGACGGTCGTGACCAGCGGACAACCGAGCCCCGCGGTGACGACGTCGCAGGCAAAAGCGAGCGCGAGGGCCTCGCGTGCCGCGGTCGGCCCGGCGGGGTGCCCCGGGACGTGCAGCCTGGTCTTGGACAGCGCGAGGCGCTTCACCGGCACCACGAGTCCCCACGCCACGACACGACCAGTGTCGCAGGCTGCTCGACACGGGGTGCCGGACGGACGACACTCGCCGCTCGGGCACGACGTCGTGCCCGGTCGAGAAGGAGGTCGGTGGCGTGGGGCTGCGGATCGGGCCGTGGATGCGCTTCGGAGTGCTGCTGGTCAAGCCGGGGCTGCTGGCCTTCACGCGCACCCGCTGGTCGGGTGAGGGCAACGTGCCTCCCGGTGGCGTCATCCTCGCCGCCAACCACATCAGCCACGCCGACCCGCTGACCTTCTGCGACTGGATCCTGTTCGGCCTGCGGCGCAAGCCGCACTTCCTGGCCAAGAGCACGCTGTTCAAGCGCCGCACCCTCGTCGGCGCGGTCATGCGGGGCGCGGACCAGATCCCCGTCCACCGCGGCACGGCCGACGCCTCCCTCGCCCTGCAGGACGCCGTCGTAGCCCTGCAGGCAGGCAAGGTCGTCGCGATCTACCCCGAAGGCACTGTGTCGCGCGACCCCGACAAGTGGCCCATGGTCGCCCGCACCGGCGTCGCGCGGCTCGCGCTGCTGTCGGGCGCCCCCGTCGTCCCCGTCGCCCAGTGGGGCGCGCAGGACATCCTCGACACCTACCGCAGCAAGGGACTCCACCTGCTGCCCCCGAAGCGGAGCATCGTGCGCGCCTTCCCCCCCGTCGACCTGTCCGCCTACCAGGGCAAGGAGCTCACCGCCGACGTCCTACGGGCCGCCACAGCGGACATCATGGCGGCGATCACCGCGGGCGTCGCCGAGCTGCGCGGCGAGAGTCCTCCCGTCGTCGCCCACGACCCGGGCCAGCACCGGAGCGTCGCGTGACGCGGGCAGCCGTCCTCGGCTCCGGCTCGTGGGGCACCGCCTTCGGCAAGGTGCTCGCCGACGCCGGCACCGACGTCGTGCTGTGGGCCCGCCGGCCCGAGCTCGCGGCTCAGGTCCGCGACCGCCACGAGAACGCCGACTACCTCCCTGGCATCGCGCTGCCCGAGCGGCTGACGGCCACCGACGACGCACGCGCCGCCGTCGAGGGCGCCGACTTCGTCGTCCTGGCCGTGCCGTCCCAGAGCCTGCGCGACAACCTCGCGGCCGTCGCCTCCGCCCTCGCGCCGGGCGCGGTGCTCGTCAGCCTCATGAAGGGCATCGAGCTCGGCACCAGCAAGCGCATGAGCGAGGTGATCTGCGAGGTCGCCGACGTGCCCGCCGAGCAGGTCGCCGTGGTGTCCGGCCCCAACCTCGCCAAGGAGATCGCCCACGGCCAGCCGGCCGCCACGGTCGTGGCGTGCACCGACGGCCGCGCCGCGGAGCGGCTCCAGGCGGCCTGCCTCACGGCGTACTTCCGGCCCTACACCCACACCGACGTCGTCGGCTGCGAGCTCGGCGGTGCGGTGAAGAACGTCATCGCGCTCGCCACCGGCATGGCCGAGGGCATGGGCTTCGGTGACAACACCAAGGCCTCGCTCATCACCCGCGGCCTGGCCGAGACCGCCCGGCTCGGGGCGGCGCTCGGAGCGGACCCGATGACCTTCTCCGGGCTCGCCGGGCTCGGCGACCTCGTCGCGACCTGCACCTCGCCGCTGTCGCGCAACCGCACCTTTGGCGAGAAGCTCGGGCGCGGCCAGACGCTCGAGGAGATCCTCGCCCAGAAGCAGCAGACCGCGGAGGGCGTGAAGTCGTGCCGGTCGGTGCTCGACCTCGCCCGCAAGCACGACGTGGACATGCCCATTACCGAGCAGGTCGTCGCGGTCTGCCACGAGGGCCTGTCGCCGCGCGAGGTGATCCGCAACCTCATGACCCGCGAGGCGAAGTCCGAGCAGACCGGGTGACAGGCTGAGGGCATGACGCCCGGCGAGCACACCCGAGCCGTCCACCATCGGACCGCCGAGCCGCTCCTCCAGCGGCCGCTCACCCCGCCGGTCCACCGCTCGACGACCTTCGCCTTCAGCTCCGCGCAGGAGATGGCCGAGGTCTTCGCCGGCGCACCAGGCTGGTCCTACAGCCGCACCGACAACCCGACGGCCGTCGGCTTCGCCCGGGCGGTCGCCGACCTCGAGGGGGCCGAGGCCGGCGACGCGCAGTCCTCGGGCACCGCGGCCGCGACCGCCGTGCTGCTTGCGCTCACCGAGGCGGGGTCGCACGTCGTCGCGCCGCGGGAGGTCTACGGCGGCACGTGGGCCCTGCTCGTCCACCAGCTGGCCCGCTTCGGCGTGACGACCACCTTCGCCGACTACGCCGACCCCGAGGCCGTGCGGGCCGCGCTGACACCCCGCACCGCGCTGGTCTGGGCCGAGGTGCTGTCCAACCCGACGATGGCGGTGGCGGACCTGCCGGCCCTCGCCGTCACCGCCCACGAGGCCGGCCTGCCCCTGGTCGTGGACGCGACCTTCGCCTCTCCCGCGATGTGCCGGCCGCTCGAGCACGGGGCCGACCTCGTCGTGCACTCGGCGACGAAGTACCTCGGCGGGCACAGCGACGCGACGGGCGGCGTGGTGGTCGGGGGAGCGGAGCTGGTCGCCCGCGTCCGGCGGGTCCGCGTCGACACCGGAGCGGCGCTCGCCCCCGACGAGGCCGCACTCATGCTGCGCGGGCTGCACACCCTGCCGCTGCGGGTCGCGCGGCAGTGCGCGACCGCGCTGGAGGTCGCCCGGGCGCTGGAGGCCCACCCCGCCGTCGAGCGCGTCGACCACCCCGGCCTCGCCTCGCACCGCGACCACGCGGTGGCCGTCCGGCTGCTCGACGAGGGTCGCTACGGCGCGGTGCTCATGGTCACGCCGCGGGGCGGACGGGAGGCCGGACTGGCGATGGTCGACCGGCTGCAGCTCGTCGCCAGGGCCACCTCGCTGGGCGGGACCGCCAGCAAGGCGGTGCACATCGCCACGACCACGCACCGCCAGCTCAGCCCCGAGGCGCGCGCGGCCGGGGGGATCGGTGAGTCGTCGGTGCGACTGTCGGTCGGTCTCGAGGACCCCGCCGACCTCGTTGCCGACCTCGTCCGGGCCCTCGACGGTCTGTGACCGGACCCGCGGCGACCCTCGACCTCGTCACCGTCGCGGAACGGCTGCTCCAGCACTACGGCGAGGAGCCCTGGTGGTGGCCGGTGCTGCTGCCCGAGCTCGACCGGCCCGACGAGCTGCTGCTCGGGGCGGTGCTGTGCCAGCAGTCCCGGTGGGAGCGCGTCGAGCAGGCGCTGCTGCGGATGTCGGCTGCCGGCCTCGTCACCTGGGACGCCCTCGCGGGCGCGGACCCGGCCGTCCTGACCCCGCTGCTGGTCGGCGTGGCCTACCCGCCCACCCGCGCGCGCCTGCTCCCGGTGCTGGCCGACCGGGTGATCGACGCGGGCGGGCTGCGCGCGCTGCTCGCCGGGCCCGACCCGCTGGCGGCGCTGCTCGCGCTGCCGCAGGTCGGCCCGGAGACCGCCGACACGCTGCTCGCGTTCACCGGCACCTCGGTGCCGGTTGTCGACGCCTATTTGCGGCGCGTCCTGGGCCGGCTCGGCCTGGTCGACCCGACCGCGTCCTACGCCGCCGTCCGGTCCCACCTCGCGCAGCAGGAGGCGGGCCTGCCCTGGGATGTGCTCCACGCGCTGGTCGTGGAGCACGGCATCCACCACTGCCTCACCGGCGCGCCGCGCTGCCACAGCGCCGGGGCGGTCCGTCGCGACTACGCCGAGCCGCGCAAGTGCGCCACCCACTGCCCCGCGGGCTGTGCTGGCCACTGCCCGCTGCGGGAGGTCTGCCCGACCGCACAGGTGTAGGCGCGCAGGTGTAGGCGCACAGGTGTAGGCGACTGCCCCACGGGTGACAGACCTGGCATGGACTCCTTCGACGTCGTCGTGCTCGGTGCCGGCTCGGCCGGTGAGCTGGTCGCGGGTGACCTCGCGGACGCGGGCCGCAGCGTCGCCCTGGTCGAGTCCCTGCGGGTGGGAGGTGAGTGCCCCTACGTCGCCTGCATGCCGAGCAAGTCCTTGCTGCGCAGCGCCGAGGCCCGCCACGCCGCCCAGCACCTCAGCAGCCTCGGTGGTGCGTCGTCCGACCCCGTCCTCGACGACCCCGACGTCGCCTTCCGGGCGGCAGTGGCGCGCCGCGACGACATCGCGGAGCACCGCGACGACAGCGGCTCGGCGAAGCGGGCCGAGGCCAAGGGCGTCGTGCTGGTGCGCGGCCGCGGTCGGGTCGTGCGGCCCGGTGTCGTCGACGTCGACGGTCGCGAGCTGGCCTACCACGACCTCGTCCTCGCGACCGGCTCCCAGCCGGTGGTGCCCGACCTGCCGGGCCTCGACCGGGTCCCGACCTGGACGAGCGACCAGGCCCTGTCGGCGCAGGACCGGCCGGCGTCGCTGCTCGTGCTCGGTGGAGGGGCCGTCGGCTGCGAGCTGGCGCAGGCGATGACCCGCTTCGGGGTACGCGTCACCCTGGTCGACAGCGGTCCGCGGCTGCTCGGCAAGGAGGAGCCGAGCATCGCGGAGGTGCTTGCCCAGGTGCTGCGCGACGAGGGCGTCTCGGTGCGGCTCGGCGTCGAGGTGGAGCGCTTCGAGCCCGGCGCCGACGGGGCCGCGGTCGCCCACCTGTCCGACGGCACCCGTGTCGAGGCCGACCGGGTGCTGATCGCCGTCGGCCGCCGTCCCACCACCGACGGTCTCGGTCTGGAGCTGCTCGGCATCGAGCTGGCCGACGACGGGTCGGTTGAGGTCGACGACCACTGCCGGGTGACCGGCAGGGTGTGGGCGGCCGGGGACGTGACCGCGGCGGCGCCCTACACCCACACCGCCAACTACCAGGGCCGGGTCGTTGTCGCCAACCTGCTCGGGGAGGACCGGCGGGCGGACCTGCGAGCGATCCCGCGGGCCGTCTACACCGATCCCCCGGTCGCGAGCGTGGGGCGGGCGGAGGAGCAGGCCCGCGAGGACGGCGTCGACGCGGTCACCGCGGTGATGGACCTCGGCCAGACCGCCCGCGCCGCGACGGAGGGCACGGGCGGCCGCCTGGTGCTGACAGCCGACCGCGCGAAGGGAGTCCTCATCGGCGCGGCCGCGATCGGGCCGCGCGCGGAGGAGTGGCTCGCCGAGGCAGTCCTCGCCATCCGCGCGGAGGTGCCGCTCGCGGTCCTCGCCGACGTCGTGCACCCGTTCCCCACTTTCGCCGAGGCCTACGAACCGCCCGTGCGCGAGCTGCGCGAGCGCTGCCGGTGACGCCGCTCGACGGGCAGGTCGCGCTCGTCACCGGAGGCGGCAGCGGCATCGGCGCGGAGACCTGCGTGCAGCTCGCCCGCCTCGGGGCCGCGGTCGTCGTCAACGGGCGCACGCAGGGCCCGGTCGACGAGGTCGTCGCCCGGTGCCGCGAGCTCGGCGTCGAGGCGGTGGCCGCCCTCGGCAGCGTCGACGACCCCGACGACGTCACCCGGGTCGTGGCGGTCGCAACCGAGCAGCTCGGCGGGCTGCACGTCGTCGTCAACAACGCCGGCACCCAGGAGGAGACGCCCTTCCTCGAGCTCGACCTGCAGACCTGGCGCCGTCAGCTGTCCGTCGACCTCGACGGCGCCTTCCTCGTCGCTTCGGCCGCGGCCCGCCACATGGCGGCCCTGGGGAGCGGTGTCATCGTCAACGTCACCAGCGTCCACGAGCACCAGCCGCGCCCCGGCTACGCCGCCTACTGCACGGCCAAGGCCGGCCTCGGCATGCTCACGCAGGTGATGGCCCGTGAGCTCGCGTCCCGCGGCGTCAGGGTGGTGTCGGTGGCCCCCGGCGCGGTCGAGACCGCCATGCAGGGCGAGCAGGCGCCGCAGGAGCGCGAGGAGCAGCTCGACGGCATCCCCGCCCGGCGGCTGGCGCACCCCGCGGAGGTGGCGGCGGTCATCGGCTTCCTGTGCTCACCGGCGGCGTCGTACGTCTCGGGGACGTCGGTCGTCGTGGACGGGGCGCTCATGACCCAGGTCTCGCTCGCCTAGTCTCGCGCCATGTCCCGTACCCGTGTCGCCGTCGTCTTCGGGGGTCGCAGCACCGAGCACGCCATCTCGTGCGTGTCGGCCGGCAGCGTCCTCGCGGCCCTCGACCGCGACACCTACGACGTGGTCGCGGTCGGCATCACGCCCGAGGGTCGCTGGGTGCTCGGCCCGGACGATCCCTCGCAGCTGGCCATCGCGGGCAGCGAGCTGCCCGCGGTGAAGGACGGCCAGGCGCTCGCCCTGCCCGGTGACCCGACTGCGGGGGGCCTCGTCGCGCTGGAGGACGGGCCTGCCGTGCTCGGCACCGTCGACGTTGTCTTCCCGGTGCTGCACGGTCCCTACGGCGAGGACGGCACCATCCAGGGCCTGCTCGAGCTGGCCGACGTCCCCTACGTCGGCAGCGGTGTGCTGGCCTCCGCGGCGGCCATGGACAAGGCGGTCGCGAAGCGGCTGCTCGTGTCCGACGGCCTGCCTGTCGCGCCGTGGACCGTGGTTACCCGCAAGGCGTACGCCGCAGACCCGCGCGCGTGCGTCACAGACGCCCGCGACCTCGGGCTCCCGGTCTTCGTCAAGCCCGCCCGTGGCGGCTCGTCGATCGGCATCAGCAAGGTGTCCTCGTGGGACGACCTGCCCGCCGCGGTCGAGCTCGCGCTGCGGTCCGACACCAAGGTGCTCGTCGAGGCTGCGGTCGTCGGCCGCGAGGTCGAGGTGGGCGTGCTCGACGACGCCGCCGGGCCGCGTGTGTCGGTCCCCGCCGAGGTCCGGGTCGTGGGGGACCACGAGTTCTACGACTTCGACGCGAAGTACCTCGACGGCGCGACCGAGCTCGACTGCCCGGCGGACCTGCCCACTGACGTCGTCGAGCGGCTGTCGGGCCTCGCGCTGCGCGCCTTCGACTCGCTCGGTTGCGAGGGCCTGGCCCGCGTCGACTTCTTCGTGACCCCCGACGGCGGGCTCGTCCTCAACGAGGTCAACACGATGCCGGGCTTCACTGCGACGTCGATGTTCCCGCTGATGTGGGCCAAGACCGGCGTGGACTACCCCGCTCTCGTCGACCACCTGGTCCGCGACGCCCTGCGCCGCGGCACCGGACTGCGCTGACCGCTCACGACGCGGCGACCACCGGGTCCTGATCCGCTCAGCGGACCAGGACCGCCTCGCACCCGGCGTGCTCGACGACCTGCGAGGCCACCGAGCCGAGCGGCAGCCCGGGAAAGCCTCCCCGGCCGCGCGTGCCGACCACGAGCAGGTCCTCCGGTGTCGCCCTCGCGAGCAGCGTCGCCGTGGGATGGCCGCGCACCGCCTCGACGACGACGTCGGGTTCGCAGCCCGGCCGGATGGACAGGACCCCGTCGACGACGGCGAGCAGCCACGCCCGCGTGCTGCCCTGGAGGTCGGCGAGCGCGGCCGAGCCCTCGCCCAGGGCGGGGAGCCCGTCGGCGTGCCAAGCGTGCACGGCGTGCACCGCTGAGCCGTCCCGCACGGCCCGGTCGAGCGCCCAGAGCAGGGCCCGTTCCGCGGGGCGGCTGCCGTCGACGCCGACGAACAGCCGCGGCGACGGGCCGGGCGCGGGGCCGAGGCCCGACCCGGGGTCGGCGCCCGGCACCACCATGACGGGGCAGCGGGCCCGCTGCACGACGTCGCGCGCGGTCGCGCCGAGCGAGGCGGTGAGGCACCGCGACCGTCCGTTGCGCCCCACGACCAGCAGGTCCGCGGAGACGGACGCCTCGGTGAGCGTCTGCCCCGGGTCCCCCTGCACCGTGTGGACGACGACCGGCACGTCCGGGATCTCGAGCGGTGTCATGGCTCGCCCGAGCTCGTTGTCGGCCAGCCGCTGCGCGGCGGCCTCGGCACTGAGGTCGTGGTCCCAACCGGGTGACGACCACGCGTGGACGAGGGTCAGCGCGGCGCCGTCGATCTCGGCCTCCCACAGCGCGCGGCGGAGGGCCCGGCGGCTCCCGTCGGACCCGTCGACGCCCACGACGACGCTCCGGGCACGGGCATCGCTGGTCGTCGGCATGCTCTCCACAGTGATGCCGGCAGGGGTGCTGCGGCAGAACCGCAGGTCCTCGCTCGACGGGACCTTCGGCACTGCTCGTGGCCACCTACTCGGAGTGCGTCGCCAGGACGAGCAGCCAGGGCTCGCGAGCCGTGGCGTGCAGGACCTGCCTGACCTCCCAGCCGGTCTGCCGCAGCAGCTCCGTCAGTGGGGCCTCGCGCCAGTAGGTGAAGCGGCGCGGCAGCTCGAGCCGGTCGGTGGTCCAGGCCTGTCCGTCGCCCTCCTTGACCGTGAAGGCGAGCACCGGCGCGACGGGCACGAGCCGGCGCAGCAGGTCGGCGAGCTCGTCGCGGTCGAGGTGGAGCAGTACCGCGATCGCGACGACGAGGTCGTGCGGGCCGCCGAGGACGTCGGTGCGGACGTCGAGCAGCTCCGCGGTGTGGCCGTCGGCGCGCAGGAGGTCGACGAAGGACTGCGCGCCGTCGGTGCGGCGCACGGCGACGCCGCGCTGCTCAAGCAGCGGGGTGTCGCGACCCGGGCCGGTGCCGAGCTCGAGTGCGCTCGCGCCCGGCGGCAGCAGCGCGCAGGCGGCGTCGAGCAGCGCGACCAGCTCGGGCAGGGGAGCGGGTGCGGCGAGGTCGCGGTAGAGACGCGCCGCCGCCTCGTAGGTCCGCAGGGTCTCGTCGTCGGTCACCACTGCAGGACCCTCGCGCGGGCCGTGCGCCACGAGGCGCTGGTCGGGTCGACGGCGTCGCGGTGCACCTCACCGGGTGGGGTCACGAGCTCTGCGCCGGACGCTGCCGCGTAGTCGCGCGAGCGTGCCACCGGGATCGTCGTGTCAGCCTCGGGGTGCACGACCAGGGTCGGCACCGACAGCGGCAGCAGGGACATCGGGTCGGCGAGGTCCCACCGCTCGGGCACCTGCTCGACGGTGCCGCCGAGCAGCTCGCTGGCCGCGTCATCGGCCCGCCGCAGGTGCGTGACCGGAGCGAGGGCCACCACGAGAGACGGGCCTACGACGGGGCCGGCGCCCGGAGCGCCCCGTGGGAGACCGGCCCGGGCGCCGGCCCACAGCGCCAGGTGGCCGCCCGCCGAGTGGCCCACCACCGCGACCCGGTCCAGGTCGAGCCCGTCGACGCCCGCGAGCGCGTCGATGCCGGCCGCGACGTCGTCGAAGGTCGCGGGCCAGCCGCCCCCGCCACCCCGGCCGGTGCCCAGCCTGCGGTACTCGAGGTTCCACGCCGCGACGCCGTGCGAGACGAGGTCCAGCGCGACCGGGCGGGTGACGAGCCGGCCGAAGCCGGTGCGCCAGTGGCCGCCGTGCAGCACGACCGCGACGGGGTGCGGACCGGCGCCGCGCGGCAGGTGCAGGTCGGCGACCTGAGAGGGGCCGGGGCCGTAGCGGTGGCGGGTGCCGCGACGCAGCGCGGACAGCGCGACCCGCACCGCCAGCGACATCAGGAGAGCCGGGCGGTGAGCAGCGGGACGAGGTCGACGAGGTAGGCCCCGGGGTGGCGGTCGGGGACGGTGACCCGCACGTCGACGGCCAGCTCACCGGTGGTGAAGGTCCGGGCGGCGCCGACGTCGTCCTGCAGGAACGACAGCGTCGTGCCGCCCGGGGGCGCGTAGGAGAAGACGTCGCCGACCAGCGGGGCGTCGGGGACGCCGCACTCCAGCAGCACCGGCGGGTCGTCGCCCCAGGCGGCAGCGCGCGGCTCGTCGACGGGCCGTCGGGCGAGCGGGCCCGCCTCGGCGGTCAGGGTCGCGGGCAGCGCGGCGACGAGCGCCACGCAGCGGTCGACGACCGACGGCGCGGCGCTCGGCAGCATGACGGTGACGGGACCGGTCGGGACCGGTCGCGGCTCGTCGGTGGTCGTGCAGGCCGGGGTGAGCAGCGCGCAGAGCAGGGCGGCCGGGAGGGTCGCCCGCACGGGCTGGCTCAGAGGTGCACGACCGGGCAGGTCAGGGTGCGGGTGATGCCGTCGACGCCCTGGATCTTCGCGACGACCAGCTTGCCGAGATCGTCGACGCTCTGCGCCTCCGCCCGCACGATGACGTCGTAGGGACCGGTGACGTCCTCGGCCTGCGCGACACCGTCGATCTCGGCGATGGCGGCGGCGACGGCCGCGGCCTTGCCGACCTCGGTCTGGATGAGGATGTAGGCCTGGACCACGGCGCCGGAGTCCCTTCTGGAAGTCTTGCGGACGTGGCGGACGCTACCGCACGGGACGTGGGCGAGTTCGGGCTG
This sequence comes from Mycobacteriales bacterium, assembly GCA_030697205.1. NCBI lineage: Bacteria > Bacillati > Actinomycetota > Actinomycetes > Mycobacteriales > Mycobacteriales bacterium. Next base: position 67,763 of record JAUYQP010000011.1, on the reverse strand, counting down.
ATCGACGCGGTCGTCGCGCGGCTCCCGAGCGGCCCCGGCGTGCTCCTCGGACCCGGCGACGACGCGGCGGTCGTCGCGGCGCCGGACGGCCGCGTGGTGGCGACGACCGACGTCCTCGTCGAGGGCGTCCACTTCCGCAGGGACTGGTCCACGGCGTACGACGTGGGTCGCAAGGCCGCCGCCGCCAACCTCGCGGACGTGGCGGCCATGGGCGCCACCGCGACCGCCCTTCTCGTCGGCCTCGCCGCACCGGCCGACCTCCCGCTCGAGTGGGCGCTCGGCCTCGCCGACGGGCTGCGCGACGAGGCGGCGCTCGTCGGCGCCAGCGTCGTCGGGGGCGACACCGTCACGAGCGACCGGGTGGTCGTGTCGGTGACCGCGCTCGGTGACCTCGGTGGCCGCGCCCCCGTGACCCGCTCCGGCGCGCGGCCTGGCGACGTCGTCGTGGTCGTCGGCTCGCTCGGGTGGTCGGCGCTCGGGCTGCTCGCGCTGTCGACGCCCGACCTCGACGTGCGGGTCGCCGCCCTGCCCGTGGCCGGGCGGGCGCGGGTCGAGGAGGCGCTGGCCCGGGCGGTGGCGCTGCACCTGCGCCCCGAGCCGCCCTACGCCGCGGGTCCGGCGCTGGCCGACCTCGGCGCTACCGCGATGTGCGACGTCAGCGACGGCCTGGTCGCCGACGCCGGGCACCTCGCTGAGGCCAGCGGTGTGCGCATCGAGCTCGACGACCTGACCGGCGAGATCGACGGCGACCTGCGCGACGTGCTCGAACACGTCCTCGGTAGGGGTGTCGCGGACCACGCGGTGCTGCACGGGGGCGAGGGGCACGCGCTCGTCGCGACGCTCCCGTCCGCGGCGCTGGTGGCTGCCGAGGTGCACGGGATCCGTCGGGTCGGCAGGGTGGTCGAGGGTGCCGGCGTGGTCCGGTGCGCGGACGGCGCCCCGCTGGCGCCTCAGGGCTGGAGGCACTTCTCGTGAAGCGGGTCCTCACGGTCGCCGGCAGCGACTCCGGCGGTGGCGCCGGGATCCAGGCCGACCTCAAGACGATGCTGGCCTGCGGCGTCCACGGCATGAGCGTCGTCGTCGCGGTCACCGCTCAGAACTCCGTCGGGGTCCAGGGGGCGTGGGACCTGCCCGTCGAGGCGGTAACGGCTCAGCTCGACAGCGTCCTCGGTGACATCGGCGTCGACGCGGTCAAGACCGGGATGCTGTCCTCGCCGGAGCTGGTCGCGGCGGTGGCCGACCGGCTCAGGACCGTCACCGCCCCCGTCGTCGTCGACCCGGTCGGGGTGAGCAAGCACGGCGACCCGCTGCTGCGCGCCGACGCCCTCGAGGTCCTGCGCGGGCAGCTCCTCCCGCTCGCCACCGTGGCGACCCCCAACCTCCCGGAGGTCGAGCAGCTCACGGGAGTGCGCGTCGACGCGGCGGCTGACCTGCGACGGGCGGCGGAGGCCGTGCTCGCGCTCGGCCCGCGGTGGGTCCTCGTCAAGGGCGGGCACCTGCTCGACGGCGACGCCACCGACCTGCTCACCGACGGCACGACCGACGTGCTGCTGTCGGCGCCGCGCCTCGACCGTCGCCACACCCACGGGACCGGGTGCACGCTGGCGAGCGCGCTCGCGTCGTACCTCGCCCTGGGTCAGGACGTGCCGGCTGCCGCGCGGCTCGCCAAGGACTACGTCACGGGCGCGATCCGCGGAGGCTTCGCCCTGGGAGCCGGCATCGGCCCCGTCGACCACGGCTGGCAGCACCGCTGACCGACGCCGACCGGCGACCCTGCTCTCAGTCCTCGCCGTGCTCCCAGGCGCGGTCCTCGGCGTCGATCCGCTCGTTGCGCTCCTTGACGGTCTGCAGCGCGCGCTCGGCCTCGACGCTGGTCGCGTAGGGGCCGAGCCGGACCTCCCCGCGGCACTCGCCGTCGCCCTCGACCGTCTTGTGCTCCAGGCACCACCAGTACGCCATGTCGCTCACCTTCCCACCGTGGGGCCGCTCATGCGAACGGGCCCGCCCCCCGAGGGGAGCGGGCCCGTGCGTGCAGTGAGGGAGGGCTCAGATCGGGCGCACCGCGTCGGCCTGCGGGCCCTTCTGGCCCTGCGTGATGTCGAACTCCACGCGCTGGCCCTCGTCGAGCGAGCGGTAGCCGTCGCTCTGGATGGCCGAGTAGTGGACGAAGACGTCCGCGCCGCCGCCGTCGACGGCGATGAAGCCGAAGCCCTTCTCGGCGTTGAACCACTTCACGCTGCCCTGTGCCATGTACCTGTCTCTTTCCGTGCGGGACGGACCCGCTCTCTGCGGGCCCGAGTCGTGCTGGCCCGCCCTGGAAGAGGCGACGAGCCCGCGATCGTCCATGCGGGCGTGGGTACGCAGGTGCTGGAACGTCGACCGCGGCGAGAGTACACAGCGACGGGCGAGCAGAAAAGAGCCTCGAGGGCAGGTTCTCCGAACCCGTCCCGGGCGTCCCGCGGAGCGGGTGACGTGCGGGCTAGGAGGCCCGGACGACCTTGCCGGCCTTGATGCAGCTCGTGCAGGCGTTGACCTTCTTGGAGGTCCCGCCGCCGGCCGCGGCACGCACCGTCTGGATGTTGGGGTTCCAACGACGGCGGGTACGGCGGTGCGAGTGGCTGACGGACATGCCGAAGCCGGGGCCCTTGCCGCAGACGTCGCAGGTGGCAGCCACGGTGTTGCTCCAGGAGATCAGGTGGGAACGGCCGACCGACCGGCCGACCTGGCAACAGTAGCAGTGGGTAGGTTCGGCGCTCTCCCGCCCGACCCCGCGACCGCCCTGGAGGATGCGTGCTGCAGGTCCTCGACGCCCACGCCGTGCGGCGCTGGTGCGCGACGGGCCTGACCGCCCTGCAGGCCGCCCGCGTCGAGATCGACGACCTCAACGTCTACCCCGTGCCGGACGGTGACACCGGCACCAACCTCGTCCTCACGATGGAGTCGGTGGCCGAGGCGCTCGGCCTCGCGGCCGAGGACCTCGCGGCCACGACGGGAGCGGTCGCGCACGGGGCGCTGATGGGCGCACGCGGGAACTCCGGCGTGATCCTGTCGCAGCTGCTCCGGGGCATCTGCGAGGTCCTTTCCGAGGGGGGCACGGGTGAGCACCTGCAGGCCGCGCTCGTGCGGGCCGCCCAGCTCGGCTACGCCGCGGTGTCCGCACCCGTCGAGGGCACCGTCCTCACCGTGATCCGGGAGGCCGCCGCGGCGGCGGCCGAGCTCGGCCCGGCCGACCTCGCCTCGGTGGTGCGCGCGGCCCGGTCTGGTGCCGCCGCCGCGCTCGAGTCGACCCCCGACCTGCTGCCGGCCCTGAAGGCCGCCGGGGTCGTCGACGCCGGCGGCCGGGGCCTGTGCGTCCTGCTCGAGGCGCTCGAGGCCGTCGTCACCGGCGTGGTCCCGCCGAGCTCCGCGCAGCTGCTCGTCGCCCGCGACCGCTCCGCCGTGACCGTCGCCCGCGAGGCCGGCAGCGACGAGTTCGCCTACGAGGTGCAATTCCTGCTCCACGAGTCGAGCCCCGAGCGGGTCGAGGGCCTCAAGGACGTCCTCGAGGGGCTGGGCGACTCCCTCGTGGTCGTCGGCGGGCCGCAGCTGTGGAACGTCCACGTGCACGTCAACGACGTCGGTGCCGCGGTCGAGGCCGGGGTCGAGGCGGGCCGCCCGGCCCGCATCACCGTCACTCGCTTCGAGGACCAGGTCGCGGCGCAGCGGGCCGGCTCGGTGCCCGACGGCACGCGCTCCGGCCGGGTCGTGGTGGCCGTCGCACCCGGCGCCGGGCTGGCCGCGCTCTTCGAGCAGGCCGGGGCGGTCGTCGTCGACGGCGGCCCGAGCGCCAGCCCGAGCACCGCCGAGCTGCTCGCCGCGGTGCGCTCCAGCGGGGCCGCCGAGGTCGTGCTGCTGCCCAACGACACCAACACCGTGGCCGTCGCGGGGGCGGCCGCGGGTGCGGCCCGCGACGAGGGCCTGTCGGTCGCAGTCGTCCCGACGCGCTCGGTCCTGCAGGGACTCGCGGCGCTCGCGGTCGCCGACGCCGACCGCGCGCTCGCCGACGACGTCGGCTCGATGGCCGCCGCCGCCGGTGCGACCCGCACCGGAGAGGTGACGACCGCCGTGCGCGAGGCCGTCACGATGGCCGGCATCTGCCGGCCCGGGGACGTGCTGGGTCTGGTGGAGGGTGACGTCGTCGTGCTCGGCAGCGACCTCGAGGCGGTGGCGCGCGAGCTGCTCGACCGGATGCTCGCCGGCGGCGGGGAGCTCGTCACGGTGGTGACCGGGGCGCAGGCCCCCGAGGGCGTCGACGCGCGGTTGGCGGCGTACCTCTCCTCGTCCCACCCCGAGGTCGAGGTCGTCGCCTACGACGGGGGCCAGCCGCACTACCCGATCCTGCTGGGCGTCGAGTAGTGGTCGCGCTGGGGGCGCCGGTCCACCACGCGGTGGGCAAGTCGGCGAAGGCCTTCGAGCAGCTGCTCGGGCTGCGCACGGTCGGCGACCTGCTGCGGCACTACCCCAGGCGCTACGCCGAGCGCGGGAAGCTCATGCCCTTCAGCGAGCTGGTCGTCGGTGAGCACGCGACCGTGATGGCCGAGGTCGTGCACGTCGCCGGTCGGCTGCTGCGACCCAAGCTGCACAAGACCGACGTGACGATCCGCGACGACGGCGGCGCCACGATGAAGCTCGCGATCTTCAACCGGCCGTGGGTCGCCGGCACGCTCACGCCCGGTCGGCGCGCGCTGTTCTCCGGGAAGGTCGAGGTCTTCAACCGGGCGGTGCAGCTGGCCAACCCGGAGTTCGCGCTCGTCGACGACGACGACGGCACCGTGGTGTCGGAGTTCGCCGGCGCGCTGCTGCCGATCTACCCCGCGACGGCCAAGCTCGACAGCGTCGCGATCGCCAGGTCGGTGCGGATGGCGCTCGACATCGCCGACCTCGACGACGACCCGCTGCCTGCGTCGCTGCTCGCCGACAAGGCCCTGCCCTCGCTGCGTGAGGCGCTGCACCTCGTGCACCGTCCCGAGTCCTGGGCCGATGTGAGCCTTGCCCGGCAGCGGCTGAAGTGGGACGAGGCCTTCGTCCTGCAGGTCGTGCTGGCCCAGCGGCGCGCGGCGCTCGTCGCCATGCCGGGGGTGCCGCGACCTGGACGGGCGGGTGGCATCCACGACGCGCTGCTCGCCCAGCTGCCCTTCACCCTCACCGGCGGCCAGCGCGAGATCGGCGAGGTGCTCGCGGCCGAGCTCGCCGACGACCACCCGATGCATCGGCTGCTGCAGGGCGAGGTCGGCACCGGAAAGACGCTGGTCGCCCTGCTCGCGATGCTGCGCGTCGTCGACAGCGGCGGGCAGGCGGCGCTGCTGGCGCCCACGGAGGTCCTCGCCCAGCAGCACCACCGCTCGATGCGGGCGATGCTCGGCGCGCTCGGTCAGGCCGGCGAGCTCGGCGGGGCCGACGTCGCGACCCGGGTGGCGCTGCTCACCGGCTCGCAGGGCGCCGCCGCCCGCCGCGACGCCCTCGACGAGGTCGCCTCCGGGGCCGCGGGCATCGTCGTGGGCACCCACGCCCTGCTGTCGGAGGGCGTCGCCTTCGCCGACCTCGGCCTCGTCGTCGTCGACGAGCAGCACCGCTTCGGGGTCGAGCAGCGCGACGCCCTGCGGGCCAAGGGCGAGGCGCCGCACGTGCTCGTCATGACCGCGACGCCGATCCCGCGCACCGTCGCGATGACCGTCTACGGCGACCTCGAGGTGTCGACCCTCACGGAGATGCCGGCCGGTCGCTCGCCGGTGAGGACCGCGGTCGTGCCGGTCGCCGAGCAGCCGGCCTGGCTGGAGCGGGCCTGGGAGCGGGTCCGCGAGGCGGTGTCCGACGGGCGGCAGGCCTTCGTGGTGTGCCCGCGCATCGGTGGTGACGACGAGGGCCCGGCCGAGGACGGCCGCCGGCCCGCCGTGGCCGTCGAGGAGCTGCTGCCGGTCCTGACCGACGGGCCGCTGCGCGGGCTGCGGGTCGCGGGCCTGCACGGCCGGATGGGCAACGACGCCAAGGACGACGTGATGGGCCGCTTCGTGCTCGGCGAGGTCGAGGTCCTCGTCGCGACGACGGTCGTCGAGGTCGGCGTCGACGTGCCCAACAGCAGCGTGATGGTGGTGATGGACGCCGACCGCTTCGGGGTCTCCCAGCTGCACCAGCTGCGCGGGCGGATCGGCCGCGGCGAGCACGGCGGTCTGTGCCTGCTCGTCACCGAGGCGCCCCTCGGCTCGCCGGCCCGCGAGCGGCTCGACGCGGTCGCGGCCACCTCCGACGGCTTCGCCCTGTCGCGCATCGACCTCGAGCAGCGCCGCGAGGGCGACGTCCTCGGCGCCGCGCAGTCCGGGTCGCGCTCGTCGCTGAAGATGCTGCAGCTGCTGCGCGACGAGGACGTGATCCGCGAGGCCCGCGAGGCGGCCGCTGCGCTCGTCGCGAAGGACCCCGCGCTGGAGCGCCACGCGGCGCTGCGCGACGCGGTCCGCGAGCTCGTCGACGACCAGCGCGCCGACTTCCTCGAGAAGGCCTGACCGCCGCCCCGCTGCCCGCCCGCGGATCCGCGCTGCTTCCACCTCCGCGGGCCGGGGTGCTGGCGCGCGCCTGACGTGGCGGGTGCGCTGGCTGTGAGGCGAGGACTGGAAGCAGTTCGGATCGCGGGGCGCCGCTGGGAGGGGTCGGGGCGGGTGGGCTGGCAGGCTGGTGGGGTGATGAGGCCGGCGGCGTGACGCGGATCGTGGCCGGACAGGCCCGCGGCCGGCGGCTCGCCGTGCCCGACGGCGCGCGACCGACCGGTGACCGGGCCCGCGAGGGGCTGTTCTCGAGCCTCGAGACCCTCACCGACCTGGAGGGCGCACGGGTGCTCGACCTCTACGCCGGCACCGGTGCGCTCGGGCTCGAGGCGCTGTCGCGCGGTGCCGCCTCCGTCGTGCTCGTCGACCACGACGGCGGTGCGGCAGGGGTCCTGCGGCGCAACGCCGAGGCGGTGGGGCTGCCGGGCGCCGAGGTCGTGCACGCCCCTGTCGACCGCTGGCTCGCGGGACCGGCAGCGGCGTACGGCCTGTTCGACGTCGTCTTCCTGGACCCCCCCTACGCCCAGGCGGGGCTGCCGCTGCCGGTCCTGCGGGCGCTGCTGTCGGCCGATGCCGTCGTCGTCGTGGAGCGGTCCGCGCGCGACGCCGCACTGGAGTGGCCGGAGGGCTACGAGGGGCTGCGCTCCCGTCGCTATGGTGAGGCCATGATCTGGATCGGGGCCCTGGTGTGAGGCGCGCAGTCTGCCCAGGGTCGTTCGACCCGATCACGCTGGGCCACCTCGACGTCGTCGAGCGCGCCGCGGCCCTCTACGACGAGGTCACCGTCGCGGTGCTCGTCAACAAGAAGAAGTCCTCGCTGTTCACTGTCGAGGAGCGCATCGACCTCATCCGCGAGGCCGTGCGGCCGTGGCCCAACGTCGTGGTCGACAGCTTCCACGGCCTGGTCGTCGACTACTGCCGTGACCGCGACATCCCGGTCATCGTCAAGGGGCTGCGGGCCGTCAGCGACTTCGACTACGAGCTGCAGATGGCGCAGATGAACCACGGGCTGGCCGCGGTCGAGACGATGTTCATGCCGACCAACCCGCTCTACTCGTTCCTGTCGAGCAGCCTGGTCAAGGAGGTCGCGACGTACGGTGGGGACGTCAGCGGGCTCATCCCCGCGACCGTGCACGCGGCCCTGACCGAGCGGCTCTCCGAGACGCGCTAGCCGCTCCCGGTCCCGCCCACCACCCTTGCGAGGAGCACCACCCGTGGACGCCGTCCAGGAGACGCTCGACCGGATCACCTCCATGGTCGACAGCGCCCGCTCGATGCCGATGTCGGCGTCGTGCGTGGTCAACCGCGCCGACCTGCTCGCGTTGCTCGACGAGCTGCGCGGCCAGCTGCCCGAGGCCTTCGACGAGGCCCAGGTGGTCCTCGGCGACAAGGACGCGGTCGTCGAGGAGGGGCGTCGGCAGGCCTCCCGCATCGTGGCGGAGGCCAAGCAGGAGCGGTCCCGCCTCGTGTCGCAGACCGAGGTCATGCAGGAGGCCGTCGAGGAGTCCGAGCGGCTGCTCGAGGAGTCGCGCAGCTCGGCCGAGGCGATGCGCCTCGAGGTCGAGGACTACGTCGACGCCAAGCTCGCCAACTTCGAGATCGTGCTCACCAAGACGCTGTCCGCGGTCGAGCGGGGGCGCCAGAAGCTGTCGGGCCGCCACGAGCTCGAGGCGCTGCGGGACAACGACGGCGACGACGTGGAGCCACTCCCTGAGTAACGGCCGGTCGACCCCGACGGGGCTCTCGGCTACGCTTGTTGACGGTCTCGCCCGAGCCCACGACCTCTCATGCCCGTGACCAGGAAGCAGCAGCACCGCCTCGACCCCCGCCTCCCCCTCGTGCTCGACACGCGCGAGCTGGGACGGCGGCCGGGATCGATGCGGGAGGTGCGGTTCCCTGCTCCCGCGCCCGAGGGCCTGGGGCTCGAGCTCATCACGGTGCCCACCGGAAGCGACATCGACCTGGACCTCAGGCTCGAGTCGGTCATGGAGGGCGTCTTGGTGAGCGGCACCGCCACCGTCGACCTGGTCGGGGAGTGCGGCCGCTGCCTGGAGACCGTGAGCGACACGCTCACGGTCGACCTGCAGGAGCTGTACGCCTACGACGAGTCGGAGGTGGAGGAGGGCGAGGCAGCGCGGATGGAGGGCGACCACCTCGACCTCGAGCCGCTGCTGCGTGACCAGGTGGTGCTCGCACTGCCCATCACACCGCTGTGCCGGCAGGACTGCCCAGGGCTCTGCTCCGAGTGCGGAGAGCGCTGGGAGACCCTGCCGGAGGACCACGCGCACGGCACCGCCGACCCCCGGTGGGCGGGCCTCGCAGACCTGATGAAGAACGACGAGGAGAACTGAGCCATGGCCGTCCCGAAGCGCAAGATGTCGCGCAGCAACACCCGCTCGCGGCGTGCGCAGTGGAAGACCACTGCCCCGACCCTCACCACCTGCGACCGTGGCCACACCACGCTGCCGCACACCGTCTGCCCCGAGTGCGGTCGCTACGACAAGCGCACCGTCGTCGCGGTCTGACGACACCAGACACCCGCACCTGCGTGACCCGGGTCGCTCTCGATCTCCTCGGAGGCGACAGCGCCCCGGACTGCGTGGTCGACGGCGCCCTGCTCGTCGCCGACAGCAGCCCTGACGTCGAGGTCCTCCTCGTCGGCCCGGTCGACGTCGCCGAGACGCTGCTGCGCGACCGCGGGGCCAGTGGCCGCTTCGCGCTCGTCCAGGCCACCGAGGTCGTCGGCATGGACGAGGACCCGGCCCGGGCGATCCGCAGCAAGCGCGACGCGACCGTCCGGGTCGCTGCGCGGCTGGTCCGTGACGGCGCGGCCGACGCGGTCGTCTCCGTCGGCTCGACCGGCGCGGCCCTCGCGGCCGCGCTGTTCACCCTCGGTCGGCTGCCCGGTGTCAGCCGACCCGCGCTCGCCGCGGTCATCCCGGCCCCGGGCGGCCACCTCGTCCTGCTCGACGCCGGCGCCAACCCGGACGGCTCGGTCGAGCTGCTGACGCAGTTCGCGCTCGCCGGTCACGCCTTCGCCCAGGTCCGCCTCGGGATCGCCTCGCCGCGGGTCGGGCTGCTGTCGATCGGCGCCGAGCCCGGCAAGGGCGACGCGCTGCGCAAGGAGGCCTTCGCGGCCCTGTCCGCGCTGCCGGTCGACTTCGTCGGCTGCGTCGAGGGCGGCGACGTCCCTCACGGCGGCAGGGCCGACGTCGTCGTCACCGACGGCTTCACCGGCAACGTGCTCCTCAAGGGCCTCGAGGGCGCGGCGGCGATGCTCACCGACGCCGTCGTCGACGCGCTCACCGCCACCCCGGAGCGGGCCGCTGCCTCGAAGGACCTGCTGCCCGTGCTCGTCGAGGCGACCGCGGGCATGCAGCCCGACGTGCTGGGCGGGGCGGTGCTGCTCGGCGTCAACGGGGTGTGCGTCGTCGGCCACGGCGGGTCGAGCCCGCAGGCCGTCGCGGCGTGCGTCGGCGTGGCGGGGCAGGCGGTGCGAGAGGGTCTGGTCCCGAGGGTCGCCGCGGCCCTGCTCGAGCTGAAGGAAGCCAGCGCATGACTCACGACATGACCCACGACGAGGTGCTGGCCGTCGTGCAGGGCGCCGTCGCGACCGTGCTCGAGCTGGACCCCGCGTCGGTGACCCGCGACACGAGCTTCCGCGAGGACCTCGCCGCCGACTCGCTCGCCCTCGTCGAGATCGTCGAGATCGTCGAGGAGACCCTCACCCCGCGCGCCCGCGCCGAGTTCCACATCGCCGACGAGGACCTCGACGGACTCACGACCGTCGGCGAGGCCGTCGACTACGCGCTGGCCCGCCTGTGAGGAAGGGCCCGCCCTACACCGTCCTCGAGGCGGCGCTCGGCACCGCGCTCGAGATCGGGTTGCTGGAGCGCGCCCTCACCCACCGCTCCTACGCCTACGAGCACGGCGGGCTGCCGACCAACGAGCGGCTGGAGTTCCTCGGCGACGCCGTCCTCGGTCTCGTCGTCACCGACGCGCTCTACCTCACCCACCCCGACCTGCCCGAGGGCCAGCTCGCCAAGCTGCGCGCCTCCGTCGTCAACACCCGCGCGCTCGCCGACGTCGCCCGCGCGCTGGGCCTCGGCGACTGGATGCGCCTCGGCAAGGGCGAGGAGGTCACCGGCGGCCGTGACAAGGCGTCGATCCTCGCCGACACCATGGAGGCCGTGATCGGGGCGGTCTACCTCGAGCGCGGGCTGCCGGGGGCGACAGCCGTCGTACGCCGGTTGTTCGACCCCCTGATGGCCGCCGCCTCGCAGGACGACGCCGCCCTCGACTGGAAGACCTCCCTGCAGGAGCTGACGGCGTCGCGGTCGCTGGGCGTCCCCGAGTACGCCATCAGCGAGAGCGGGCCCGACCACGCGAAGTCCTTCATGGCGCGGGCCGTCATCGCCGGCGAGCCCAAGGGCAGCGGTCGGGGACGAAGCAAGAAGGAGGCCGAGCAGCAGGCGGCCGAGGGGGCCTGGCGGGCGCTGACCGCCGATCCGCCGGCCGCGCCGGCCGCGTCGGGGGACTAGTGCCCGAGCTGCCCGAGGTCGAGGTTGTCCGCTTCGGCCTGGAGCGCGGCGTCGCCGGCCGCACGATCGCCTCCGTCGACGTCCACCACCCGCGCGCGGTGCGCCGCCACGCCGCCGGCGAGCGCGACTTCGCCGACCTGCTCGCCGGCCGGACCGTCACTGCGGCGCGCCGCCGCGGGAAGTACCTCTGGCTGCCGCTCGACTCCGGCGACGCCCTCACCGGCCACCTCGGCATGAGCGGGCAGCTGCTCGTCGTACCCGACGACAAACCGGTCGAGGCCCACCTGCGGATCCGCGTCCGCTTCGCCGACGGCGGCCGCGAGCTGCGCTTCGTCGACCAGCGCACCTTCGGTGGGCTGCAGGTCGTGGCCGGTGGCGCGGAGCTCCCAAGCACGATCGCCCACATCGCGCGCGACCCGCTCGACCCGGACTTCGACGACGCGGCCTTCGTGCGGCGGCTGCGGGCGAAGACCACCGGCATCAAGCGCGCGCTGCTCGACCAGACCCTGATCAGCGGGATCGGCAACATCTACGCCGACGAGGCGCTGTGGCGCGCCGGCCTGCACGGCGGCCGTGCGACCGAGCTGGTCACGACGCCCAAGGCCCGCGAGCTGCTGGCCCATGCGCGCGACGTCCTGACCGAGTCGCTGGCTCAGGGCGGCACGTCCTTCGACGCGCTCTACGTCAGCACCGAGGGCGTGAGCGGGCTGTTCGAGCGGTCCCTGCACGCCTACGGCCGGGAGGGCGAGCCGTGCGACCGGTGCGGCACGCCGATCCGGCGCGAGGCGTGGATGAACCGCTCGTCGTACTCCTGCCCGCGGTGCCAGCCGCGTCCGCGCTACCCGCGCTGAGCGGTGTCACGGGCCTCGCGGACCCCGGGCGGCCACGACCCGTCGAGCTGACGCGGCGCCCAGGCCTCGCCGGGCTGCCACTGCGACCCGCACCCCACACAGGCCCACAGCGGAACCGGTGGGCGCACGGCCTGCCAGTCGCAGGCGGAGCGGCAGGGCGCGGAGGTGAGGGGGGAGTCGAGCACGTCGCTAGCCTCCCAGGGATGCAGCCCGTCCGCCTCACGGCGACCGTGAAGGGGCGCGTCCAGGGCGTCGGCTTCCGGTGGTGGACGCGGGCGCGGGCGCTCGAGCTGGGCCTGTCCGGGGCGGCGACCAACCTCGAGGACGGCCGGGTCGAGGTCGTCGCGGAGGGGCCGCGCGTGGCGTGCGAGGCACTGCTGGCGGCGCTGCGCACCGGGGGGACCCCGGGTCGCGTCGACTTCGTCGGGGAGCGCTGGGGAGACCCGCGCGGGGAGACCGGCTTCGTCGAGCGCTGACGGTCTGCCCGGTTCGTGACCGGACCGTGATCAGGTCCTTGACCCGCGCGCCGACGGGTGTCATCCTCGACTCACCACCCCTGTGCACACCCGGTAGACATGGACGACGCCGGACGCCGTGCGGGGTGCTCGGGACACCGATCACGACCACCGTCACCGTCGACGCGGAGGAACCACAGCCATGGCCAAGGCCCTGTTCGGACACGTCGGCACGTCTGCGGACAGCCGACTCGCGGCGGAGTGCCACCGGCTCCGCGCCCGCGTCGTCGACCTGGAGGCCGAGCTCAGCCGTGTCAGGGCCGCCAACGACGCGCTCGTCGCGACCGTGACGGTCGACGACGACATCCGCGTGCTCACCGAGGAGCCCGTCCTCACCTGAGCCACCCGCTCCACCCGCAGAGGGCGTCCCGTGCCGGGGCGTCCTTTGTGCTGTTGGGGGTCGGCCCGTCCTCCCCGCGCCCGGCGAGGCCTCCCGGTAGGCTCTCCCCGGCCTTCCCCACGGCCGACGGACAGGCAGCCAGGTGCACCTCAAGAGCCTCACGCTGAAGGGCTTCAAGTCCTTCGCGTCACCGACGACCCTGCGCTTCGAGCCGGGCATCACCTGCGTCGTGGGGCCCAACGGGTCCGGCAAGTCCAACGTCGTCGACGCGATCGCCTGGGTGCTCGGCGAGCAGGGCGCCAAGGCGCTGCGCGGCGGCAAGATGGAGGACGTCATCTTCGCCGGCACGCCCGGCCGGCCGCCGCTCGGGCGGGCCGAGGTGACGCTGACCATCGACAACACCGACGGCGCGCTGCCGATCGACTACGCCGAGGTCAGCGTGACCCGGCTGATGTTCCGTGACGGCGCGTCGGAGTACGCCATCAACGGCACCAAGTGCCGGCTGGTCGACATCCAGGAGCTGATGAGCGACAGCGGCATCGGCCGCGAGCTGCACGTCGTCGTCGGGCAGGGCCAGCTCGACGCGGTGCTGTCCGCGCGGCCCGAGGACCGGCGCGCCTTCATCGAGGAGGCCGCGGGTGTCCTCAAGCACAAGAAGCGCAAGGAGAAGGCCCTGCGCAAGCTCGACGCGATGCAGGCCAACCTCACCCGCCTGCAGGACCTCACCTCCGAGCTGACGCGTCAGCTCAAGCCGCTCGGCCGGCAGGCGGAGGTCGCCCGTCGGGCCGCTCAGGTGCAGGCCGACCTGCGCGACGCCAAGCTCCGGCTGCTCGCCGACGACCTGCTGCAGCTGCGCGCGACCCTCGACGCAGAGGTCCGCGACGAGACCGCGCTGCGCCAGCGCCGGGCCGAGGTCGAGCGCGACCTCGCCGGGCTCCAGGAGCGCGAGACGGTCCTGGACGAGGCCGTGGCCGAGCAGGCGCCGCGGCTCACCCGGGCGCAGGAGACGTGGTACCGCCTGTCCGCGCTCGAGGAGCGGCTGCGCGGCACCGCCCAGCTCGCCTCCGAGCGGCACCGCCACCTCACCTCCGAGCTGCCCGAGGAGGCCCGGCAGGGCCGCGACCCTGAGCAGCTCGACGCCGAGGCCGCATCGGTGCGCGGGCAGGAGCGCGATCTGGCGGAGCAGATCGCCGCCGACGGGGTGCGGCTCACCGACGCCGTGACCCGCCGCACCGACGCCGAGGCCGCCCTCGCGACCGAGGAGAAGGCCCTGGTCGCCGCCCGGCGCGCGGTCGCCGACCGCCGCGAGGGGCTGGCCCGGCTCACCGGGCAGGTCGGCGCGCTGCGGTCCCGCGCCGCGGCCGCCGAGGCCGAGCTCGGCCGCATCGCCGCGTCGCTCGCTGACGCCGAGGCCCGCGTGCTGCGCGCGCAGTCCGACCTCCAGACCCTGCAGGGCGAGGCCGGTGGGCTCGACGAGGGCGAGACCGACCTCGACGCGCGCCACGAGGCCGCCGAGGTCGTCCGGTCCACCGCCGCCGACAAGCTCGCCGCCCTGCAGGTGCAGGAGCGCGAGGTCGAGCGCGACCGCAGCACCTGGGCCGCGCGGCGCGACGCGCTGTCGCTGTCACTGGCCCGCAAGGACGGCAGCGCCGCGCTGCTCGGCACCGACGGCGTCCTCGGATCGGTCGCCTCCATCGTCAGCGTGCAGGCAGGTCACGAGGCTGCCGTCGCCGCGGCCCTGGGGGCTGTCGCCGACGCGGTCGCCGTCGCCTCCCCGGCCGACGCCGCCCGCGCCCTGCAGCGGCTCAAGGACGACGACTCCGGCCGGGCCGGCCTGCTCGTCGGAGGCGGGCCGCTCGTCGACGAGCCAGCCTGGCCCGCCCTGCCCACCGGCGCCCAGTGGGCGGTCGACCTCGTCGACGTCCCCTCATCGCTGCGCCCCGCGGTGGTCCGCGCGCTGCACCAGGTCGCCGTCGTCGCGTCCCTCGACGAGGCCCGCCACCTCGTCGAGCAGCACCCCTCGGTGCGGGCCGTCACCGCCGAGGGCGACCTGCTCGGCGCTCACTGGGCCGTGGGTGGCTCGGCCTCCGCGCCCTCGCTGCTCGAGGTGCAGGCGGCCGTCGACGAGGCCACCGCAGCCCACGACGAGGCCCAGCACCGCCTCGAGCGCCTCGGCTTCGAGCTCGCCACCGCAACCGGCGAGCTGGCCGCCGCGACCGCCGAGGTCGAGAACGCGCTGGTCGCCCTGCACGAGTCCGACGCCCGGATGGCCGCGCTGTCCGAGCAGCTCGGCCTGCTCGCGTCCGCCGCCCGCTCCGCCGAGGCCGAGGCCGGTCGCCTGCAGCAGGCCCGGGTGCGCGCCGAGGAGGCTCGCGACAAGGACCTCTCCGGCCTCGCCGAGCTCGAGGAGCGGCTCGCCTTGGCAGAGCAGGCCCCCACGGAGGAGGAGCCCTCCACGGATCTGCGCGACCGGCTCGCCGGCGAGGCCTCCGCTGCCCGCACCGCCGAGACCGAGGCGCGCCTCGCGGTCCGCACCGGCGAGGAGCGCGCCAAGGCGCTGGCCGGCCGGGCCGAGTCGCTCGAGCGGGCCGCCCGTCAGGAACGGGCCGCCCGCGAGCGGCTCGTCGAGCTGCGCGAGCAGCGTGCCCGTGGTGCCGTGATCGCCGCGGACGTCGCGCGCGGGGCGCAAGAGGCGCTGGGCCGGATCGGCGCCTCGCTCGCCGCTGCAGCCGTCGAGCGCGAGCAGGCCCAGGCCGCGCGCACCGTCACCGAGGGCGAGCAGCTCGCCCTGCGGGCCCGCAGCCGCGAGCTGTCCGCCGAGCTCGACCGGCTCACCGACGTCGTCCACCGCGACGAGGTCGCCCGCGCCGAGCAGCGCATGCGCATCGAGACCCTCGAGTCCCGCGCGGTCGAGGAGTGGGCCGTCCCGCTCGAGCAGCTCCAGGCCGACTACGGCCCCGAGGTCGCCGTCCTCACCTTCCTCGAGGACGGCAGCCCGGGGGAGCCGGTGCCCTACGACCGCACCGAGCAGGAGAAGCGCGCCGGCTCCGCCGAGCGGGCCCTCGCGCTGCTCGGCAAGGTCAACCCGCTCGCGCTGGAGGAGTACGCCGCGCTCGAGGAGCGGGCCGCCTTCCTCTCCACCCAGCTCGAGGACCTCAAGGCCACCCGCCGCGACCTGCTCACGGTCGTCAAGGACGTCGACGAGCGCATCCACGACGTCTTCCAGAGCGCCTACGAGGACACCGCCCGCGAGTTCGTCCACGTCTTCGCGACGCTGTTCCCCGGTGGCGAGGGCAAGCTCGTCCTCACCGACCCGGGCGACCTGCTCACCACCGGCATCGAGGTGATGGCCCGTCCCGCGGGCAAGAAGGTGTCGCGGCTGTCGCTGCTGTCGGGCGGCGAGCGGTCCCTGACCGCGATCGCGCTCCTGGTCGCGATCTTCCGCGCCCGCCCCTCGCCGTTCTACGTCATGGACGAGGTCGAGGCCGCCCTCGACGACCGCAACCTCGGTCGCCTGCTCGAGGCGCTCGAGGGCCTGCGCGAGTCCTCCCAGCTCATCGTCATCACCCACCAGAAGCGCACGATGGAGATCGCCGACGCGCTCTACGGCGTGACGATGCGCGGCGACGGCGTCTCGACGGTCGTGTCCCAGCGGCTCCGCGAGCGCGAACCGGCCTGACGCGAGGAGTGGTCGTGGAGCGGGAGACAGGTCGCCTCACCGAGCTGACAGCCGCGGTGCTGCCCGCCCTCGACGCCTTCCTCAGGGGCGACCACGCGCCCCTCGAGCACCGCGACGACCCGCCGGGGTCGTGGCGTGCTGCGCTGGCAGGGACGCTCCCCGTGCAGGGCCTGCCTGCGGACGACGTCGTCCGGTTGCTCGCGGACGTCGTCGTGCCTCACGGCAGCCCGATGTCCGACCACGGCTTCCTCGGCTTCATCACCGCACCGGGCACGACGGTCCCGACCGTGGCGGCACTTGTGCAGTCCGTCGTCGCCAACCAGCGCTACATGGACAGCTGCGGCAGCCTGCTCGAGCGCCAGGCGCTCCGGTGGACGGCCGACCTGCTGGGGCTGCCGGACCACGGCGACGGGGTCATCAGCTCGGACGGCTCGGCCGCGACTCTCGTCGCGCTCGGCGCCGCCCGGCAGAGGGCCTTCGAGGCCCGCGGCGTCGACGTCGCCGCCGCGGGCCTGCCGACGGGGGCCGAGCCGGTCGTCTACGCCAGCGCCGAAGCGCACCACTGCGTCCTCAAGGCGGCTGCGGTCCTGGGCCTGGGTCGCCACGCGGTGCGGCTGGTCGACGTCGACGACCGGGTCCGGATGCGCGTCGACCACCTCGCCGAGCTGCTCGGCGCCGACCTCGCCGCCGGTCGGGTGCCCGTCGCCGTGGTCGCCACCACGGGCACGACGGCGACCGGCTCGATCGACCCCGTCCGTGAGATCGCCGACCTGTGCGCGCAGCACGACGTCTGGCTGCACGTCGACGGTGCCTACGGCGCGTGGGCGGTGCTCGACGAGCGGGTAGCCCCGCTCTTCGCAGGGTGGGAAGCCGCCGGGTCGGTGCTCGTCGACGCCCACAAGTGGCTGGGCACCCCGATCGGCGCCGGGCTGCTGCTGGTCCGCGACCCCGCGCTCCTCGAGCGCGCGTTCACCGGCGAGCCGAGCCCCTACCTGCAGGACGCAGCCCATGACGACCGCTCCTTCTACGGCGACCTCGCGACCCGCTGGGACGAGCGCGGTCTGGAGCTGTCTGCGCCCGCCCGTGGCGTCATGGTCTGGGCCGCCCTGCTCGAGCTCGGACGGGCCGGCGTCACGGAGGTGGTCCGCACCGACAACGACCGCGCCTGGCGGCTCGCGCAGCTCGTGCGCGACCACGACGAGCTCGAGCTGCTCGTCGAACCGGACCTCTCCGTCGTCTGCCTGCGCTACGTCGCCGGTGTCCCGTCCGAGGGGCTCGACCTGCTCAACGCCCGGCTGCTCGAGCGGCTGCGCCGGGAGACGCCCTACGCGCCCTCACCGGCGCGCCCGCACGGGCGCTTCGCGATCCGCCCCGTCTTCCTCAACGCCCGCACCCGCGACGACGACGTCGAGGGCCTGCTCGCCGAGGTCGTGCGCCTCGGTCGGGAGCTCGCCACCCCCTGATCGCCCGGGTGCTCTGCTAGACCTGTCGGCGTGATCGAGCTCCTCCTCATCGTCGTTGCCGTCCTCGTCGTCTCGGTCGTGGCCGTGGTCGCGCTCGTCAAGCCCGGCGGCAAGAAGTCCCTCCCGCCCGCGCCGCAGCCCGGCGTCGACTACGCCCCCGGCACCGGTGACGACGCCGAGGTCCCGCGCGACACCCCGAAGCGCTCGGTCGACACCGTCACGCTGCCCGCCGAGGACATCCACGTCGACGCGGCCCCGACGGCCCCGGCACTCGACGTCCCCGAGCCCACCGCCGGTCGGCTGTCGCGCCTGCGCGGCCGGCTGTCGCGTAGCCAGGGCACGCTCGGCCGCGGGCTGTTCGCGCTGCTGTCGCGCGACACCCTCGACGAGGACACCTGGGAGGAGGTGGAGGACACCCTGCTCACCGCCGACATGGGCGTCGCCGCCACCCAGGAGCTCGTCGGCCGGCTGCGCACCCGGGTCCGGGTCGAGGGCGCCAAGACCACGTCGGAGCTGCGGGCGATGCTGCGCGAGGAGCTCGTGACGACGATCGGTGCCGACACCGACCGGTCGCTGAAGACCCTGCCCCACGCCGACGGCCGGCCCGCGGTCGTGCTGGTCGTCGGCGTCAACGGCGTCGGCAAGACCACCACCTGCGGCAAGCTCGCGCGCGTCCTCGTCGCCGACGGCCGCAGCGTCGTGCTCGGCGCGGCCGACACCTTCCGCGCCGCCGCCGCCGACCAGCTCGAGACCTGGGGCGGCCGGGTCGGCGCCACCACCGTGCGCGGCCCCGAGCAGGGCGACCCCGCGAGCGTCGCCTTCGACGCGGTCGCCAAGGGCATCGAGCAGCGCGTAGACACCGTCCTCATCGACACTGCCGGCCGGCTGCACACCAAGACCGGCCTGATGGACGAGCTGGGCAAGGTGAAGCGGGTCGTGGAGAAGCACGGGCCGGTCGACGAGACGCTGCTCGTGCTCGACGCCACCACCGGTCAGAACGGCGTCGTGCAGGCCCGGGTCTTCACCGAGGCCGTCGACGTCACCGGCATCGTGCTGACCAAGCTCGACGGGACGGCCAAGGGCGGCATCGTCATCGCGGTCCAGCGCGAGCTCGGCATCCCCGTCAAGCTCATCGGCCTCGGCGAGGGCCCGGACGACCTCGCGCCCTTCGAGCCCGAGGCGTTCGCCGACGCCCTGCTCGGCGACGAGGCCGCCCTCTGACCGCTCAGTGCACGAGGTCGACGCGCACAGTGCCGGCCGACCACGCCAGCGCCGCGTCGAGGGTGACGAGCGGCGCATCGAGGGCCTCAGCGAGGGCCAGGTACGCCGCGTCGTAGGCCGTGACGTTCGCGCGGCGCGCCCAGATGCCGGCCAGGAGCGGCTCGTGCGCGTAGAGGTTGACGTCGAGGTCTGAGAGGGCCTGCAGCGCCTCGATCCCACGAGCCTCCGACAGGGCGCCGACGAGGTGGTACCTCCTGACCACCTGCGCGACCTCGATCGTCAGCAGGTGGGGGGCGTGCAGCGAGGGGGCCCCCTCGATCAGTCGCCGCTCGACGGCCTGAGCCCGTGGCCCCTGCAGCAGCAGCTCCACGACAGCGGAGGCGTCAAGGACGATCACCGCCCGGCGTGATCCCGCTCAGCGCGGACTGCTGCAGCTGCGTCCACGCCCTCGACCGCAGACAGTGAGCGGACCCGCGCGAGCAGCTCGGCGCGGGTCGGGCGTTCCATGGCTCGCCGGAGCTCGTCGAGCGCGAGCTCGGACAGGGAGCGCCCTTGCAGTGCCGCCCGAGCCTTGAGGCTGCGATGGAGCTCCTCGGGGACGTTCCGAATCTGCAGAGTGGTCATGCATTCAGCATGAAAGCATGCACAATGCATGTCAAGAGGGCGTCGTGGTCCGGTCCACCGCGACGCACCAGTCGGCGTCGTCGTGCCAGGGGGCGCAGTCCCAGGTCGACCAGCGCGCGACCGGCTCGAGCCCGGCGGTCGCGGCGAGGTCGTCCCACGAGGCCCGCGACAGCAGGTCGGTGCGCCAGCCGCAGACCAGCAGCCCACCAGGCCTGAGCACGCCGGCCAGCCGGCCCACCACCTCCTGCTCGGTGCCCGGCGCCAGGAAGACGACGACGTTGCCGGCGGCCACGACCAGGTCGTACGACGCCTGCGCGGGCAGCTCGGTGAGGTCGGCGAGCCGCCAGTCGAGGTCCGGGGCGTCTCGGCGGGCCACCTCGAGCATCGAGGCGTCCGAGTCGACCCCCACGACGTCGTAGCCCCGACGGGCGAGCTCGACGGCGACGCGACCGGTGCCGCAGCCGGCGTCGAGGACGCGGGCGCCAGGGGCTACGAGCGCGCCGACGAAGGCCGCCTCACCGTGGACGTCCACGCCTGAGGCGGCCAGCTCGCGGAACCTCTCGGCGTACTCCTCGCCCCTGGTCCCGCCGGTCTCCTCCAGCCACCTGCTCACGGCACCAGCCTGCCAGCCCGTCGGTCCGCCCGAGTGTTCACGTCGGTGAAACACAGCCGCAGCAACCGTCACGACCGCGAAACACGACACGGGACCCCCGCGAAACACGCGACGGCCAGTCTCTGGGGCAGTCCCCGCCCTAGAGGAGAAGCATGGAACCCGTCCCCGTCATCAACCAGGCGAGCACCGCATGGGTGCTGGTCAGTGCCGCGCTGGTGCTGCTCATGACGCCCGGCCTCGCCTTCTTCTACGGAGGCATGTCGCGCAGCAAGAGCGTGCTCAACATGCTCATGATGAGCTTCAGCGCGCTCGGCGTCGTCAGCATCCTGTGGGTCGTCTACGGCTACGCGATCGCCTTCGGCGCGTCGGAGGGCGGCCTGTTCGGCTGGACCGCCGATCTCGTCGGACTCGACCTGCTCATCCGCAACGCGGGCATCGACGACTCCACGCAGGACGCCTTCATCTCGGCGACCTTCGGCCTGCCCGACATCGCCTTCGCCGGCTTCCAGCTGATGTTCGCGGTCATCACCGTCGCGCTCGTCAGCGGTGCCGTCGCCGACCGCATGAAGTTCGGCGCCTGGATCGGCTTCACGGTCCTGTGGTCGTCGGTCGTCTACTTCCCGGTCGCGCACTGGGTCTTCGGCTTCGGCACCGTCGCGGCCGAGGGCGACGAGCCCGGCGCGGGCGCGGCGTCGCTGTTCGCCGCCGACACCGGCGGCTGGATCGTCAACCGGCTCGGCGCGCTCGACTTCGCCGGCGGCACCGCGGTCCACATCAACGCCGGTGCGGCCGCCCTCGCGCTCATCCTCGTCCTCGGCAAGCGCAAGGGCTTCGGCAAGGAGCCGATGAAGCCGCACAACCTGCCGCTGGTCATGATCGGCGCCGGTCTGCTGTGGTTCGGCTGGTTCGGCTTCAACGCGGGCTCGGCGCTGGCCGCCAACGGCATCGCGTCGCTGGCCTTCGTCAACACCCAGGTCGCCACCGCCGCCGCGCTCGTCGCGTGGATCGGCACCGAGCGCCTGCGTGACGGCCACGCCACCACCCTCGGCGCCGCCTCCGGTGCGGTCGCCGGTCTGGTCGCCATCACCCCGGCCTGCGCCTTCGTCAGCCCGCTCGGCGCGATCCTCATCGGCCTCGTCGCCGGTGGCGCGTGCTGCTTCGCGGTCACCTTCAAGCACAAGCTGGGCTACGACGACTCGCTCGACGTCGTCGGTGTCCACCTCGTCGGTGGCCTCGTCGGCACCCTGATGATCGGCATCGTCGCGGACAGCGAGTTCGCCGCGGGCTACGAGAGCGTCCTCGACGGCGGCAGCTTCGAGCTGCTCGGCAAGCAGGCCCTCGCGGCCGGTGCGGTCATGGCGTACTCCTTCGTCGCGACCCTCGTCATCGCCCTGCTGCTCAAGGTCACCATCGGCCTGCGCATCAGCGAGGACGACGAGATCACCGGCATCGACCAGACCAGCCACGCCGAGGCCGGCTACGAGCTCACCGGCATCGGTGGCGGCGGCAGCGCCTTCGCCGGGGCGTCCCGGACGGCCCCGGCCGCGACGGTGTCCTCGTGAGGCTCGTGACGGGCGTCGTCAAGCCGTTCAAGCTCGACGACGTCAAGACCGCGCTGGAGTCCTTCGGGGTCCAGGGGATGACGGTCAGCGAGGTGCAGGGCTTCGGCCGCCAGCGCGGGCACACCGAGGTCTACCGCGGCGCGGAGTACACCGTGTCGTTCGTCCCGAAGGTCCGCATCGAGGTCCTCGTGGACGATGCTGATGCCGGCGACGTCCTGGAGGTCATCGCCAAGGCGGCCCACACGGGCAGCATCGGTGACGGCAAGGTCTGGAGCACCCCGGTCGACGAGGTCGTCCGGGTCCGGACCGGCGAACGAGGGGTGGAGGCGCTGTGAAGCTGGTGACCGCGGTCATCAAGCCCTTCAAGCTCGATGACGTGAAGGCGGCTCTCGAGACCGCCGGCGTCCAGGGCATGACGGTGAGCGAGGTGCAGGGCTTCGGCCGGCAGCGCGGGCACACCGAGGTCTACCGCGGCGCGGAGTACACCGTGTCGTTCGTGCCGAAGGTGCGCGTCGAGGTGCTGGTCGACGACGCCGACGCAGCCCGCATCGTCGACGTCGTGGTCGCCGCCGCCTCCAGCGGTGCGATCGGCGACGGCAAGGTCTGGACGACCCCGGTCGACGAGGTCGTCCGGGTCCGCACGGGCGAGCGGGGCGCGGAAGCGCTCTGACAGCAGCAGCAGGTGAGGGGTCGGGCGGGTGCCCGGCCCCTCACTGCTGTCGGGAGGCAGGATGGGTGACGTGAAGGACACGCGCGCGGCGCTGCTCGCGCGACCCGACCTCACCGGCGCCGCGCTGCGGACCGCCCTGGTCGAGCTCCACGACGGGTGGCTCGCCGAGCTGCTCGGTGACCCCGGCCCCGGGGTGGCGCTGGTCGCCGTCGGCGGGCTCGGGCGGCGCGAGCCCGCGCCGGCCTCCGATCTCGACCTCGTGCTCGTCCACGACGGCCGGCCGGGAGTGGCCGCGGTGGCCGACCGGGTCTGGTACCCCGTGTGGGACAGCGGTGTCGGCCTCGACCACTCGGTGCGCACCATCGACGAGGCGGTCGCCGTCGCCCGCGACGACCTCAAGGCCGCTCTCGGTCTGCTCGACGCCCGCCACGTCGCGGGCGACCCGGCGCTGTCGGCGCAGCTGCTCTCCCGCACCCGCGCGGCCTGGCGGGCCGGTGCCGCAGAACGGCTGCCGGAGCTGAAGGCGGCCGTCGCGGAGCGCGCCGCCTCGGCCGGTGAGATCGCCTTCCTGCTGGAGCCCGACCTCAAGGAGGGCCGCGGCGGGCTGCGCGACGTCCACGCGCTGCAGGCCGTCGCCGCGGCCCAGGTCGCCGACCCGCCGTCGGCCGCGGTCGTCGACGCCCACCGGATGCTGCTCGACGTCCGCGGTGAGCTGCACCGGCGCACCGCCGGCCCGGGCCGTCGCACCGTCGACCGGCTGCTCATGCAGGAGCAGGACGCCGTCGCGGCCGCGCTCGGGATGGCCGACGCCGACGCGCTGATGGCGGCGGTCTCCGGTGCCGGCCGGGCGATCGCTTTCGCGTCCGACACCGTCTGGCGGCGCATCACCCCACCGCCCCGCAAGCGGCTGCTGGGCCGGCGCGCCCCCGGCCCGGTCCGCCGGCCGCTCGCCGACGACGTCGTCGAGCAGGACGGCGAGGTCGTGCTCGCCCGTGACGCGACCCCCGAGAGCGACCCGGTGCTGGTGCTGCGGGTCGCGGAGGCCGCAGCCCGCGCCGGCCTGCCGATCTCACCGATCGCGCTGGAGCGGGTCACGGCCGCCCCGGACCTGCCGGTGCCGTGGCCGCGCGAGGCGCTCGACCACTTCGTCGGCCTGCTCGGCGCCGGTCCCGGCACCGTGGCGGTGATGGAGGCCCTCGACCAGTACGGCCTGCTGGTCCGGCTGCTGCCCGAGTGGGAGCAGGTCCGCAGCAAGCCGCAGCGCAACAGCTACCACCGCTTCACCGTCGACCGGCACCTGGTCGAGGCCGCCGTCGGCGCGGCCGCCCGCACCCGCCGGGTCGCGCGCCCCGACCTGCTGCTGCTCGGCGCGCTGCTCCACGACATCGGCAAGGGCCTGCCCGGCGACCACACCGACGTCGGGATGCGCGTCGTCGCGGAGATCGGGCCGCGGCTCGGTCTGCCGCCGGACGACGTCGACGTGCTCATCGCGATGGTCCGCCACCACCTGCTGCTGCCCGACGTCGCGACCCGTCGCGACCTCGCCGACCCCGCCACCGCGACCGCCGTCGCCGAGGCGGTCGGCAGCGCCGAGGTCCTCGAGCTGCTGCACGCCCTCACCGAGGCCGACAGCACAGCCACCGGCCCCGCCGCCTGGTCGCCGTGGAAGGGCCAGCTCATCGACGAGCTCGTACGCCGCACAGCCGGCCTACTCGCGGGCCGCCCCGTGGCCCCGGACCCGCCGCTGACCGAGCGCGCGCAGGAGCTGGCCGCCCGCGGGCAGCTGGCCCTCGAGGTCGACGGCGAGCAGGTCACGGTCGTCACGCCCGACCGGCCGGGGCTGCTGTCGGTCGCCGCGGGCGTGCTGTCGCTGCACCAGCTCGAGGTCCGGGCGGCCTCGGTGCGGATCGTCGGGCCGAGCGCGGTCTCGCAGTTCCAGGTCGCGCCGCGCTTCGGGTCGCTGCCGGACTGGGCGCTGGTCCGTGACGACCTACGGCATGCTCTCGACGGGTCGCTCCCGCTGCGCGACCGGCTCGCCGTCAAGGAGGCCGCCTACCCCCGGCGTACCCCTGTGCCTGTCGCCCCCGCGACGGTGCGCCTGGTCGACGACGCCTCCGACACCGCGACCGTCGTCGAGGTCCGCGCCGCCGACGGCGCCGGCGTGCTGCACCGCATCACCGCGGCGCTGTCGACCTGCGGGCTCGACGTCCGCACGGCGCACGTCTCGACCCTGGGTGCGGACGTCGTCGACGCCTTCTACGTCGTCGGCCCCGATGGCGGCAAGCTCACCGACCCGGCGCTGCGCGACCGCGTCACCGCCGAGGTCCTCGCCGCCCTCGCCTGACCCGCCTGACCACACCGACCACGACAGCGTCCGCTCGGGCGCCGCGCGAGCGGGTCCGGGTGAGCGGACGTTCCGGGGGAGGAGGGGGGTGGGGCAGGCGCGACGGGTCAGCCGAGGCGGGCGAAGAAGGCAGCGGTGGGGGAGCCGAGGCCGGTCGAGGTGTCGTAGCCCTTCGCGGCCGGGTTGCTCTCATAGGCCTCGAAGACCTTCAGCACCCTGCGGGTCTCGCCGCGGTCACCGGCGACGAACTCGGTGCGGACCCTCGCACCGAGCCGGCCCGACGGGACGACGTCGTGCAGGGTCGCGCGCGACTGGTAGAGCAGCGGGTTGAGGAAGCCCAGCGGCCCACCGGCGGCGTCGTTGGCCAGGGCGACCAGCGCCGCGAAGACCGCTGTCGCGGACTCGCCCGAGGCGTGCCGGCGCTCGGCGTAGCGGTCGGTGCCGTCGGGGAAGCGCTGGGTCAACCCGATGATGAGGCCGGTCTCGGCGTCACCGTTGACGGCCACGTCGGGGACGGTGCGGCCGAGGGTGCCGTTGGCCCGTTCGGCGAGCCGCGCCGGGACGACGCCGCGCTGGTAGTCGGGCTGGTCGTGCAGCGCCGACACGCCACCGCCGCTGCCGCGGAAGGTCGACGCCGCGGACTCCTCCCAGACACCGTCCTCCAGCACCAGCTGCGTCTTGGCCCAGCCGACCTCGCGGGTCCGGCCGGCCTTGTCGACGAGCAGCGACGTCGCACCGACCGCGGTCACCATCGGCTCGGTGGCCGGCGACACCGGCGAGGGCTGCACGCCCTGCGAGGACAGGTCGCCGATGGAGCCGGTCGCGAACAGCAGCGAGATGCCCTGCGCCGCCGCCTGCATCGCGGTGTGCTCGAGCTGGGCCATGGTGGCGGCGTTGGCGTTCTCCCCGGCGGAGTACCAGCCGTTCATGACGACGTCGCCGAGGTGGGCGTCGACGGCGAGGGTCGTGCCGTTGGTGAGGTCGAGGCTCGAGGTCGTGCCGAGGTAGACGAGGTCGGCGCCGGGCGCCATGGCGTGGAGGTTCTCCACGATCATGTGCGACTGCAGCGCCCACACCTGCGGCCGCAGGACCGGCTCGGCGGTCGGGGTCTGGTAGGCGCTCGGGTAGGACAGCTGGGTCAGCTGCCCGGGCTTCAGCGCCGGCAGGCCGCGCCGGCGCGACCACTCCGCGACGTCACCGGGCAGCGTCTGCACGGCGTGCGACCCCACGACCACGACGGTCTGTCCGCTGCCGTCGATCCCCTTGGCCAGCAGGCGGTCTGCGGCGTACGCCTTGCGCTGCTGCGCCACCGTCGTCCCGCAGGAGACCGCGGCGACGGCGCGGCCTTCGAAGCGGGGGAGGCCCTTCGGGACGACCGCCCCGTCGTACGACGAGCAGGGCAGTGCGTAGACGATCGCGGCCGGCGGCGTGCTGTCGGCCGGGGTCTTGGGCATGTCCGGCAGCGGCACGGGGAGGGGGTTGGTCCCGGGCTCGGGCTCGACGACCGGCTCGTCGGCGAGGCCGCGGACCCCGACGACCCCGAGGTCGGCCGGGACCGACGGCGCGCGCAGCGGGGCGCGCAGCAGCCGGTCACCGGCGCGGTAGAGCGCGAGGTCGGTCGCGAAGGCCCGCTCGACGGCCGCGACGGTGCCGCGCGCCGGGACGTAGCCGCGGCCGAGCGGCACCGTGCCGACCTCGAGACCCGCGCCGCGCAGCCAGCCGGCGACGGCCGCGACGTGCCCGGTGGTCGGCGCGAAGCGGGCGCGGACCTCCGCGGCGCTGACGAAGGAGCGGTACGACGACGACCGCGGGTCGCTGACGTCCGCGACGAGCCGGCGCAGGCCCGCCTCGTCGCGCAGCGGCAGGACGAGCGACACCTCGACGACCGCGTCCGGGGCGAGGTCACCGGCGCGGGCGTCGGCGGTGGCGAAGCCGGGCGCCGACCAGGGCAGCTTTGTCCGGGCGGGCGGCTCGCCGGTCGCGCCGTGGGCGAGCGGGGCGAGCAGGGGCAGCAGCGCGAGGGCGGTGAGGGTGCGCTTCACGGGGGAGGGGTTCGACGGCACCGGGGGTCGCACCTGCCCCGGCTAGGCTCGCCCCGTGTTCGACACCCTCTCCGACCGGCTCGACAAGGTCTTCACGTCCCTGCGCGGCAAGGGCCGGCTGTCCGACGCTGACATCGACGCGACGGCCCGCGAGATCCGGGTGGCGCTGCTCGAGGCCGACGTCGCCCTGCCGGTGGTGAAGGACTTCATCGCCAACGTCAAGGAGCGGGCGCGCGGCGAGGAGGTCTCCAAGGCCCTCAACCCGGCCCAGCAGGTCATCAAGATCGTCAACGAGGAGCTGGTGGCGATCCTCGGCGGCGAGACCCGCCTGGTCCGCTACGCCAAGACCGCCCCGACCGTCATCATGCTGGCCGGCCTGCAGGGCGCCGGCAAGACGACGCTGGCCGGCAAGCTCGCCAAGCACCTCAAGGCCCAGGGCCACGCGCCGCTGCTCGTCGCCTGCGACCTGCAGCGCCCCAACGCCGTGCAGCAGCTGCAGGTCGTCGGCGGGCAGGCCGGGGTCGACGTCTGGGCGCCCTACCCGGGCAGTGGCGTCGGCGACCCCGTCGACGCCGCGCGCACGGCCGTCGCGCAGGCCCGCCGGATGAACTACGACGTCGTCGTCGTCGACACCGCTGGCCGCCTCGGCATCGACGCCGAGCTGATGCAGCAGGCCGCCGACATCCGCGACGCGGTGCAGCCCGACGAGGTGCTCTTCGTCGTCGACGCGATGATCGGCCAGGACGCCGTCGTCACCGCGCAGGCCTTCCAGGACGGCGTCGGCTTCACCGGCGTCGTCCTCACCAAGCTCGACGGCGACGCGCGCGGCGGTGCGGCGCTGTCGGTGCGCCACCTCACCGGCCAGCCGATCATGTTCGCCTCCACCGGCGAGAAGCTCGACGACTTCGACGTCTTCCACCCCGAGCGGATGGCCTCGCGCATCCTCGGCATGGGTGACGTCATGACCCTGATCGAGCAGGCCGAGAAGGTCTACGACCAGGCCACCGCGGAGAAGATGGCCGGCAAGCTCCAGGCCGGCGGCGACTTCGACCTCGAGGACTTCCTCGAGCAGATGCAGCAGATCAAGAAGATGGGCTCCATCACCTCGCTGCTCGGGATGCTCCCGGGCATGGGTCAGGTGAAGGAGGCCCTCAACTCCGTCGACGACCGCGACATCGACCGGATCGCCGCGATCATCCAGTCGATGACCCCGCAGGAGCGGCGCGACGCGAAGGTCCTCAACGGCTCGCGCCGGTTGCGCATCGCGAAGGGCTCCGGCGTCACCGTCAGTGAGGTCAACAACCTCGTCGACCGCTTCGACGAGGCCCGCAAGATGATGAAGAGCATGGGCGGGATGCCCGGCATGCCAGGGATCCCGGGCATGGGCCGCAAGGCCAAGCGCGCGCAGGGCAAGTCCACCGGCAAGAAGGGCAAGAAGGGCCCCGGTCGCGCCGGTGGCGGCCCGAAGCAGCAGCCCGGCCTGCCGCAGGGCCTGCCGCCCGGCCTGCCTCCCGGTCTGCCGCAGGGCTTCCCGCAGCTGCCGCCGGGAGCTGGCAATCCGCTCGGTCTGCCCGGCGGATCGGGCGACGACCGCCCCGACCCGCTGGGTCTGCGCCGTCCGCGGTAGCCCCTTCTCGGCCCCCCTGCGTTCGGGAAAAGTGGTCACATCGGGTCATGGCGGGCGCCTCGCGCCTCACCTAGCCTCGCGGTAGCACCTCGCTGCGGCAGTGTGCTGCCGCCCGTCCTCAGGAACTCCCGTGGCCGAAAGACGCTCACGCCTGCTCGTCGCCGCCGCCCTCGCCGGCCTGACCGTGACCGCGGCGGCCTTCGCCGGCGCGACACCGTCGAGCGCTGCACCTCCCGGCCCCCCGGTCAACGAGCGCGTCGACCGCCCGCTGGTGGCTCGGGGCAGCACTCCTGCGGTGCGGAGCGCCCCGCGGCGCCTCAGCAGCCAGGCCGTCGGCGAGCGGGAGAACCCCACCGTCCCCGACGGCGCGCCGCGAGGGCTGGCCGACCCGGTGCGCCAGGCTGGCGTCGCGGGCAGCTCGACGGCGAGCGGCACTGCGGTGACCGACTCGTCGAGCTTCCTCGGGCTGGGCGTCGGGGAGACGACCTTCACCATGAAGTACGCCCCGCCGGACACCAACGCGGCTGTCGGTCTCGACCGCGTCGTGCAGACCGTCAACGTGATGGTCGGCGTCTACGCCAAGAACGACGTGCTGAACGCGGACGGGACGGTGAAGGTCGCAGCAGGGAAGCTGGTGACGCCGGCGTTCCTGGGCAGCACGCTGTTCGGCGGTCTCGTGGGCACCGCAGGTGGGCGCTGCGCGACACGTGACGACGGCGACCCCGTCGTGCAGTACGACCAGGACAACGGCCGCTGGCTGTTCTCACAGTTCGTCGCGGACAAGGCTCCCTACCTCGAGTGCGTCGCCGTCTCGAAGACCTCCGACCCCACGGGCGAGTACTGGGCCTACGCCTACTCCTACGGCACCGACTTCCCGGACTACCCGAAGATCGGGGTGTGGCCCGGCTCCTACGTCGTCACCTACAACACCTTCAGGCAGGGCAGGACCTTCAACGGCGCCGAGGCCTGCGCGCTGGACCGGGCGAAGATGATTACCGGAGCGCCCGCGGCGCAGCAGTGCTTCAAGACGAAGTCCTACGCCAGCCTCATGCCGGCCGACCAGGACGGACCCACCGCTGCGCCCACAGGGACCGACGCCTACGTCCTCAACGTCTCCAGCGGCAAGCTGCGGCTGTGGCGGCTCAAGGTCGACTGGACCACGACCGCCAACAGCCGGTTCACCGGACCCGTCGACGTCAGCGGCACCGCCGCCTGGTCTGCCCCCTGCAGCGGGGCCTGCGTCTCGCAGCCGGGCACCACCCAGAAGCTCGACGGGCTCGCCGACCGGCTGATGTACCGGCTGGCCTACCGCAACAGGGGTGGCACCCAATCGCTGCTGGTGAACCACTCGGTGGGCAACGGCTCCGGGGTCCTCGCGCCGCGCTGGTACGAGTTGCGTCCGAGCGGCAGCGGCCTCGCCGTGGAGCAGCAGGGCACCTACGCCCCGGACGCCACCAGTCGCTGGATGGGCAGCATCGCGATGAACCGTGCCGGTGACATCGCACTGGCCTACAGCGCGTCGAGCGGCTCGATATCCCCGGCACTGCGCTGGGCCGGCCGGCCGGCCGGCTCCGCCGAGGCGACCGGCACGCTCGGGGACGAGGTGTCGATCATCGCGGGAGCAGGCAGCCAGGTCGGTCTGTCGCGCTGGGGTGACTACAGCTCGATGGATGTCGACCCGAGCGACGACTGCACCTTCTGGTTCACCAGCGAGTACCTGACGTCCGGCGGGAGCTTCAACTGGTCGACCCGGATCGCCAAGCTCAAGGTGAGCAGCTGCGGGCTGTGAGGCCTACGG
This sequence comes from Mycobacteriales bacterium, assembly GCA_030697205.1. NCBI lineage: Bacteria > Bacillati > Actinomycetota > Actinomycetes > Mycobacteriales > Mycobacteriales bacterium. The sequence goes on along the minus strand of JAUYQP010000011.1, from coordinate 37,298 downwards.
GCGCGGGTGCGCCATCAGGAAGCGCCAGCCCTGACCGGTGGCGTCGTACCCCTGGCTCGTGGTCGGCCACGCGTGGCCGAGCCCGGTGCGGATGACCGAACGCACCCCGCTGCCGACCGCGGCGTAGCGCCGGACGGCGTCGCGCGCCGGCGGGAGCCGCGTCCCGAGGGCCGCACTCCAGGCGGTGCCGCCCAGGGGCACGCGGGTGTCGGCGGTGCCGTGGACCGACAGCACCGCGACGGCCGAGCGGGGGCGGCACGGCGAGGTCATCGTGCCCGCGACCGCGAGGATGCCCGCGACGACGCCCGGCCGCTCGCAGGCGTAGCGGTAGGCCATCATCGCGCCGTTGCTGAAGCCGGCCAGGAAGACGCGGCGACGGTCCACCGGGTGCAGCGCGGCGACGATCGCGCGGACCCGGTCGAGGTAGGCGTCGTCGTCGACGCCGGTGTCGCGCGCCGCACCGCAGCAGCCGTGGGCGTTCCACGACGACTCGAGGCCACCGGCCCAGGCGACGACCGCGCCGCGCTCGAAGGCGCCCTGCCGCCAGCGCTGCTGCCGCTCGGCCTGGCTGACGGTGTTGCGCAGGCCGTGCAGGCTCACCAGCAGTGGGGCCGTCGGCTTCGCCGTCGACGGCACGTAGACCCGCACCCGCCGCAGCACGGTCCCGCTGCGCCACTCGAGCTCGCCGAGGAAGGCCTGGCCCGCCGCGACGGGCGGCGGCAGCTCGGTCTCACCGATGCGGAAGCGCGGCACCCCGTCGGAGGTGGTGGTGTACGACGAGAGCGCGCGCGCCGGCTCGGTCTCCGTCGAGACGGTTGTCGTCGTCCCCGCGGCCGCGGGCGAGGCGGTTGCCAGCAGCCCGGCCAGCAGGCCGGTCGTAACGAGGGCGGTCGCGAGCGCGCGCACAGCGGTCTCCTGGGTCAGGGGCGGATGCCGGTCCATCGGCACGCGCCGCTCGCCTCAGGAGTGGCGTGCGGGGGAGGCCTTGCTTGTCCTCAGGGCCAGTGCGGCGAGGACAAGGGCCAGCACCTGCGCGCCGGCGAGGACGGCGGTGCCGACCCGCGGTCCGTGGGTCGCGGCGACCGCACCGGTGACGGCGCTGCCGACCGCGAAGGCCGCGAACTTCAGGCTGGCGGCGGTCGTGACGACCTGGGTGCGCATCCAGCCGGGGGTGTGCAGCTCGCGGACGGTGAGGGTCGCGGCGAAGACCGGTCCCTCGAGCGCCCCCGCGATCGCGATGACGACCAGCGCGACGGGCAGCGTCGGGGCGAGGGCGAGCGCGCCGAAGGCGACGGCCAGGCCGGCGATGCCGAGCAGCGCGGTGCGCAGCGGGCCGGTGCGCGGGGTCCGGGCCGCGACGCCGAGCGACCCGGCGAGCGCGCCGAGGGCGAAGCAGCTCAGCAGCGCGCCGGACGCCGCGGCGCCGGCGCCGAGCTCCACCGCGAGCAGGGGGAGGACGACGGGGAGCGCGCCCATGCCGCCGAAGCTGGCCGTCGTCGCGAGGGTCGTGGCGCGCAGCGGCGGGCTCGTGACGAGGTGACGGAGCGCGCGGGCCACGCTGCGCAGCACGGGCGTGCCGGCCGGTGCCTCGCCGCGCGGCATCGGCACCCGCAGCACCACCGCGAGCGCGACCGCGGACAGCACCGCCGCGGCCGTGACCGCGGCGGCCGGGTCGACCAGCCCGGCGAGCGCGCCCGCGAGGGCGGGCCCGGCGACGGACGCGACGTTGTAGGAGGTGGCCTCCGCGCCGTAGGCCCGGCGCAGGTCGGCCCGCGGGACGAGCGGGGCGATCAGGCCGGTGAAGCCGCCGGTGAGCACCGGGCTCGTCAGCCCGGCGGCGAGCCCCAGCGCGAGCACCGCCACCGGCGGGGTCGTCGCGGAGACCGACAGCAGGCCGACCAGCGCGAGCAGGAGCAGCAGCTGGTTGGCGACGAACGCCGAGCGCCGGTGGGCGGTGCGGTCGAGCCAGGCCCCGAGCAGCGGGCCGGTGACCAGCGACGGGATCGTGGCCGCGGCGACCAGCCCTCCCGCGAGCGCCGGTGACCCGGTGCGGTCCAGCACGAGCAGCACCATCGCGACCCGGGCCGACTCGTTGGCCAGCCGGGCGGTCGTCGACGCCGCGAACAGCGACCGCAGCCCCGGCGACCGCCACAGCCCGGTCGGCGCCGCACCCGGGGACGCGTGCTGAGCTGCGTCGAGGTCGGCGGCGGTCACCCCACCAGGGTCGCAGCGCGAGGGCCGCTGTGGGGCCTGCCTGCCCGACTCGTCCTGTGAGGTCCCTCACCGACCGCTCCTGTGACGGCCGGTCGGGGTCCGCCCGTACGGTCCCGGCGCGGGTTCTGGCACACTGGTCGGCGAGTCACCGCTGGACGACGGCCCTCTACCCGTCCCTGGCGGGTCCGCACGATGCGGCCGCAGCGCACCCCCACGCGCAGACCGGCCGCTCACCCACGCCCGTACGACTGGAGCAACACCCCGTGGCAGTCAAGATCAAGCTCATGCGTCTCGGCAAGATGCGCGCGCCCTACTACCGCATCGTCGTCGCCGACGCCCGCACCAAGCGCGAGGGCCGCGTCATCGAGACGATCGGCAAGTACCACCCCAAGGAGGACCCCTCCTTCATCGAGGTCGACGGCGAGCGCGCCGCCTACTGGCTGGGCGTCGGCGCGCAGCCGACCGAGCCCGTGACGGCGATCCTCAAGGTCACCGGTGACTGGCAGAAGTTCAAGGGCCTCCCGGCGCCGCCGCCCATGCTCGTCGCCGCGCCGAAGGCCGACAAGAAGGCCGTCTTCGCCGCCGCCGCGCTCGAGAGCGTCGAGGCCGCCGGTGCCGCGACGACCCCGAAGAAGAAGGCCGCCCCCAAGAAGGCTGCCGACGAGGCCGCTCCCGCTGCCGACGCCACCGAGGCTCCGGCTGAGGCTCCCGTCGCTGAGGACGCCCCCGCCGCCGAGGCCCCCGCACCCGAGGCCGCCGAGGCTCCCGCCGCCGAGGCCCCTGCCGCCGAGGCCCCTGCTGACGAGGCTCCTGCCGCCGAGGCTGAGGCCCCGGCTGCCGACGAGACGGCCGCCGAGTAGTGCTCGAGAACGCCCTCGAGCACCTCGTCAAGGGCATCGTCGACAACCCCGACGACGTCACGGTCGACCTCGTCACCAACCGGCGCGGCCGCACTCTCGAGGTGCGCGTCAACCCGGAGGACCTCGGCAAGGTGATCGGCCGCAACGGCCGCACCGCCAAGGCCCTGCGCACCGTCATGACCGCCCTCGGCGGCCGTGGCCTGCGCGTGGACGTCGTCGACACCGACGAGATCCGCTAGTCCCGTGCAGCCCGACGACCTCGTCGTCGTCGGTCGCATCGGCAGGCCGCAGGGGATCCGCGGCGAGGTCACCGTCGAGGTGCGCACCGACGACCCCGGCGTCCGCTACGCCGCCGGGTCGGTCCTCGTGACCGACCCGGCGGAGCGCGGCCCGCTCACCGTCGCGACCAGCCGCGACCAGGGCGGCCGCCTCGTCGTGCTCTTCGAGGGCGTCGCGGACCGCACTGCCGCGGAGGCGCTGCGCGACACCTTGCTGAGCGTCCCCGTCGCGAGCCTCGGCGACCTCGACGACCCCGATGAGTTCCACGACTTCCAGCTGCGCGGCCTGGCCGCCGCGCTGCCCGACGGCACGCCGCTCGGCACCGTCTCCGACGTCCTGCACCTGCCGCAGGGCGATGTCCTCACCATCGACCGCAGCGCGGTCGCGCCCGGCACCCCTGAGCTGCTCGTGCCCTTCCTCACCGCGATGGTCCCCGTCGTCGACGTCGCCGGCGGTCGCCTCGTCGTCGACCCGCCGCCCGGCCTGCTCGACCTCACCGAGCGCGAGGCGGACGCGCCCGACGCCGACGAGCCGGTCTGACCGTGCGCGTCGACGTCGTCACGATCTTCCCGGACTACCTCGCGCCGCTCGGGGTCAGCCTGCTCGGCAAGGCCCAGGAGCGCGGTGTCCTGCAGGTCGGGGTCCACGACCTGCGGACCTGGACCTACGACGTCCACCGCACCGTCGACGACAGCCCCTACGGCGGGGGCCCCGGGATGCTCATGAAGCCCGAGCCGTGGGGCGAGGCGCTCGACGCGGTCGCGCCCCCCGGCGGCCCGCAGCCCCGGCTGGTCGTCCCGACGCCGAGCGGCCGGCCGTTCACCCAGGAGCTCGCCCACGAGCTCGCCGCGGAGCCGTGGCTGCTGTTCGCCTGCGGCCGCTACGAGGGCATCGACAGCCGGGTCGCGCAGCACGCCGCGACCCGGATGCGGGTCGACGAGGTCTCCATCGGCGACTACGTGCTCGCCGGCGGGGAGGCCGCGGTGCTCGTCGTCGTCGAGGCCGTCGCCCGGCTGCTCCCGGGCGTGCTCGGCAACGCCGCGTCGCACCGCGACGACAGCTTCAGCGACGACGCCGGCGGGCTGCTCGAGGGTCCGTCGTACACCCGTCCTCCCGTCTGGGAGGGGCTCGAGGTCCCGGCGGTCCTCACCTCCGGCGACCACGCGGCGATCGCCCGCTGGCGACGCGACGAGGGGCTGCGCCGGACCGCCGAGCGGCGCCCCGACCTGCTCGCCCGGCTCGCCGACCGGCTCGACCCCCGCGACCGCGCCGTGCTCGCCGAGCACGAGCAGCAGTCGGGGAGCAGCCGGCCCTTCGACGCCGACCCCGGTGGTGTGGCACAGTAGAGGGCTGTTGCCGCCGCCTGTGAGCGAGCGGCCCACTGACCTACGACCCGGACCACCCCTGGCGCGCGCTGACGCGTGCCCCGATGGAAGCGACACGAGATGCACACCCTCGACGACCTCGACGCCTCGCAGCTGCGTAGCGACGTCCCCGACTTCCGCCCGGGCGACACGCTCGACGTCGGCGTCCGCGTCGTCGAGGGCAACCGCTCCCGCGTCCAGCACTTCCAGGGCGTCGTCATCCGCCGTCAGGGCGGTGGCATCCGCGAGACCTTCACGATCCGCAAGGTCAGCTTCGGTGTCGGCGTCGAGCGCACCTTCCCGGTCCACACCCCGGTCATCGAGACCATCAAGGTCGTGACCCGCGGTGACGTCCGTCGCGCCAAGCTCTACTACCTGCGCGAGCTGCGGGGCAAGAAGGCCAAGATCAAGGAGAAGCGCGACGCGGTGCCCGCCAAGGCCAGCGCTGCCACGGCCGCCGCCGCTGCTCCCGCGGCCCCCGCCGCCGACGCCACGTCCTGACCGGGCACGCCACCGCAACCCGGGTCGTCGTACGACCGTGAACCCGGACACCCCGACGACCCCGGACGCGACCGCGCCTGACAGCCCGACCTCGGTCGAGCCGGGCCGTCACCGTGCTCCGAAGCCGGACAAGAAGGACACGCAGCACGGGTCGTTCCTGCGCGAGCTGCCGTTCCTCGTCGTCATCGCGCTCGGCCTCGCGCTGCTCATCAAGAGCTTCGTCGTCCAGGCCTTCTACATCCCTTCGGGCTCCATGCAGCAGACCCTCGAGCTGCAGGACCGGGTGCTGGTCAACAAGGTCGTCTACCGCTTCGGTGAGATCCAGCGCGGCGACGTCGTCGTCTTCAACGGTCTCGACAACTTCGAGCCGGAGACGACGATCATCGAGGCGCCGGCCAACGGCGTGCAGAAGGCCCTGCGCGGCATCTCGCGCGCCCTAGGGGTCGGGCCGCCGACCAGTCGCGACTTCATCAAGCGCGTCATCGGTGTCGAGGGCGACGTCGTCGCCTGCTGCACCGACGGCAAGGTGACGGTCCTGCCCCAGGGCGCGACCACCCCGATCGTGCTCCAGGAGGACTACCTCTTCGAGGACGACAAGCTCGAGTTCTGCGCCGCCGGCACCGGGCCGACCGCCTGCCCGCCAGGGGCGAAGGGCGTCACCGTCCCCGAGGGTCGGCTGTGGGTGCTCGGCGACCACCGCGGCCAGTCCAGCGACTCGCGCGCCCACATCACCGACAAGAACACCGGCACCGTCCCCACCGACAAGGTGATCGGCAAGGCCTTCGTCGTCGTGTGGCCGCTCGACCGGTTCTCGGGCCTCGGCACTCCGGAGACCTTCGACCAGCAGGCGCTCGCGATGAGCGGGCCCGCCGCCGCCGGCGCACCGCTCGCGCTCGGCCTGGTCGGCGCGTTGCCCGTCGTCGCGGTCCGCCGCCGGCTGCGCCGCAGACGAGACTGCCGGCGCTGACCTAGCCTCGTCCCTCATGGGAGACCGGGTCATCGAGCGCGAGGCGGCCAGGGTGCTGCTCGTCGACGCGGCCGACCGCGTCCTGCTCTTCCTCGGCTGCGACCCGGCCGAGCCCGACGCCGGCCAGTGGTGGTTCACTCCCGGTGGCGGCCTCGAGCAGGGCGAGTCCGCTCGGGCCGGGGCGGTCCGCGAGGTCTTCGAGGAGACCGGCCTGCGGCTGTCCGAGGACGACCTCACCGGGCCCGTGCACAGCGAGACGGCGGAGTTCTCGCTCGGTGGTGACCGCTACCGCCAGACCGGCGAGTTCTACCTCGCCCGCGTCGACGCCCACGAGGTCGACACCGCGGGCTTCAGCGCGCTCGAGCAGTCCTTCGTCCTCGACCACCGCTGGTGGACTCGTGAGGACCTGCGCGCCACCACCGAGACCGTCTTCCCGGCCTCTCTCGTCGACCTGCTCGACCGGCACGGCTGATGCTCGCCACCCGCCCCGTCGTCCGCAGCGAGAACGGCCTGTGGGCCTTCGAGCGCGTCCTGCAGCGGTCCGGCTTCGCCCACGTCGCCGGCGCCGACGAGGCCGGCCGCGGGGCCTGCGCCGGGCCGCTGGTGACCGCCGCGGTCGTCCTGCCGCCCGGCCGCCGCGGGGAGGTCCCGGGGCTCGCCGACTCCAAGCTGCTCACCCACCGGGCGAGGGAGAGGGCGTACGACGAGGTCGTCCGCCGCGCCCTCGCCTGGTCCGTCGTCGTCGTACCCCCTGCTGTCGTCGACGAGCGCGGCCTGCACGTCATGAACGTCGAGGCGATGCGCACCGCGGTGGCGCGCCTGGACCCGTGCCCCTCCTACGTCCTGACCGACGGCTTCCCGATCCCCGGCATGCCCGCCCCGGCGCTCGCGGTGTGGAAGGGCGACCGGGTCGCGGCCTGCGTGGCCGCCGCGTCGGTGGTCGCGAAGGTGACCCGCGACCGGATCATGGCCGAGCTCCACGAGACCCACCCGGACTACGGGTTCGACGTGCACAAGGGCTACTGCACCGCTGACCACCAGGCCGCGCTCGACGTCCACGGGCCGTGCTCGGAGCACCGGTTCTCCTACGTCAACGTCCAGGCTGCCCAGCGCGCGGCGATCTTCAGGCAGAATGTGTCGATGCAGACGCAAGGGTCGCAGGAGGTGCCAGCCGGTGAGCGCTGAGGACCTCGAGAAGTACGAGACCGAGATGGAGCTCCAGCTCTACCGGGAGTACCGCGACATCGTCCGGCAGTTCGACTACGTCGTCGAGACCGAGCGGCGCTTCTACCTCGCCAACGCCGTCGACGTGCAGCCGCGCACCAGCGGCGCCGGGGGCGACGGCGAGGTGTGGTTCGAGCTGACGCTGACCGACGCGTGGGTCTGGGACATGTACCGCCCCGCGCGCTTCGTGAAGTCGGTGCGCGTCCTGACCTTCAAAGACGTCAACGTCGAGAAGCTCGAGAAGCCCGACCTGGAGCTCCCCAACAGCTGAGTCGAGAGGGCCCGCAGCGGGTAGGGGCCGATCATGACCGAGCAGCCTGGCGAGATGAACAGCCCTGACGGCGACGGCCCCGTCGACCTCAGCGACCGCGTCTCCGGGGGAGCCCCCGCGGCCAACCAGCGGGCCCACGAGCACGTCCACCCGGGCTCCGCGCCTTCCATGTCGGTGGGGGAGGGCGACCCGCAGGCCCCGTCGCACCCCGCGGCCGGTGACCGCTGGCTGCACGGCGGCGGCGACGTGAGCGACAGCCCGGAGGAGCAGGACACCGACGTGGTGCAGAGCGCCGCGCGGATGGCGGACCTCGACGGCCTGGCCGGTGTCGGTGAGCCGCAGGGCGTCCCCGCCGCGTCGGTCGACGCGGCGAGCGGCACCAGCGAGGACCAGGGCGTGGTCCAGGGCGCCCGCACGCCGTCCACAGGCGGCTAGTCCGTCCACAGCACGGCGTACGCCGCCCCCGCGGGCCGGCGTGGCGGTCCATGGTCGGTCCCGGAGGTGGTCGGGATGGACCGTTCGGAGCTGGGGCGCTACGGGGAGGACCTCGCGGCGCAGCACCTGGAGGGGTCGGGCTACACCCTGCTCGACCGCAACTGGCGGTGCGCGCGCGGTGAGCTGGACCTGGTGGCGCTCGCGCCCGACGGGACGGTCTGCTTCGTCGAGGTCAAGACCCGCACCGGCACCGGCTACGGCGTGCCGAGCGAGGCCGTCACGCGGCTGAAGGCCACCCGGATCCACCGGCTCGCGCTGGCCTGGCTCTCGGACCACCGCCCCGACGGGCACCGAGGGGCGCTGCGCTTCGACGTCGTGTCGATCGTGCGCCGCCGCGGCTTCGCGCCGGTCCTCACCCACCTCGAGGGGGCGTTCTAGTGGCCCTCGGACGCAGCTTCTCCGTCTCCCTGGTGGGTCTCGACGGCCACGTGGTGGAGATCGAGGCCGACCTCGCGCAGGGACTGCCCTGCGTCACGCTCACCGGCCTGCCCGACACCTCGGTGGGCGAGGCTCGCGACCGGGTCCGCGCGGCGCTGGTGAACTCCGGCTTCACCTGGCCGTCGGCCCGCATCGTGCTCGGCCTGTCACCGGCCTCGTTGCCCAAGCGCGGCAGCGCCTTCGACCTCGCGCTGGCCAGCGCGATCCTCGCTGCGGACGGCCTGGTCAGCAGCCAGCGGACCCAGGGGGTCGTCATGCTCGGCGAGCTCGGGCTCGACGGGACGGTCCGGCCGGTGGCCGGTGTGCTGCCAGGGGTGCTGACCGCTGCGCGGGCGGGCTTCCGGGTCGTCGTCGTGCCCGAGTCCAACCTCGCGGAGGCGCGGCTGCTGCCCGATGTGGAGGCGGTGGGCGTGTCGCGGCTCACCGAGCTGGTGGCGTGGCTGCGCGACGAGCTGCCCCGCGCCCGCACCAGCCAGCTGGTGCTCCCGCAGGACCCGCCCCGCGACGTACCCGACATGGTCGACGTCGCCGGCCAGGTCACCGGCCGCACCGCGATGGAGGTCGTCGCGGCCGGCGGTCACCACGCGCTGATGCTCGGCCCGCCCGGGTCCGGCAAGACCATGTGCGCGGCCCGACTGCCCGGCTTGCTGCCGCCGCTCGCGCTGGACCAGGCCCTCGAGGTGACCGCCATCCACTCGGTGGCGGGGGTGCTGCCCGTCTCGCAGCCGCTGGTGCGCTGGGCGCCGTTCCAGTCGCCCCACCACGGCGCGACCACCGCGTCCATCATCGGCGGTGGCAGCGGCATCGCCCGGCCGGGCGCGGCGTCATTGGCCCACCACGGGGTGCTCTTCCTCGACGAGGCCCCGGAGTTCGCCGCCGGTGTGCTCGACGCGCTGCGCCAGCCGCTGGAGAGCGGCGAGCTCTCGATCACGCGCGTGGGTGGCACCGCGACCTACCCGGCCCGCTTCACCCTCGTGCTCGCCGCCAACCCCTGCCCGTGCGGGAAGGAGCTCAAGGACTGCACCTGCCCGCCCGACCGCCGCCGGCGCTACCTCGCCAAGCTCTCCGGCCCCCTGCTCGACCGCATCGACCTCCACGTCGACGTCCCGCGCATCACCCGCGCGGAGATCATGAGCGAGGGCGGTCGGGGCGAGCCGAGCGCCGCGATCGCCGCGCGGGTCGCGCACGCCCGCTCGCGGGCGCTCGAGCGGCTGGCCGGCACCCCGTGGCGGGTCAACGGGCAGGTGCCCGTCCCGGTCCTGCGCGAGCGCTGGCCGCTGGACCGTGCCGCGATGAAGCCGCTCGAGGCGGCCCTCGACACCGGGGCGCTGACCGCCCGTGGCTTTGGACGCGTTCTGCGAGTGGCGTGGACCCTGTCGGACCTGCTCGACGCCGGCACGCCCGGCCAGGAGCACGTCGCGATGGCGCTCGGGTTCCGGCTCGGTGAGCGCGGTGTGGGGGTCGCCGCGTGACCGCCACCGTTCATGGGCCGGCGGTCGACCGGGTGGCCCGGGCGGCGCTGTCGCGGGTGTTCGAGCCGGGCTCCGACGCCGTGCAGGCCGCGGTCGCCGAGATTGGCGACCTGGAGGTCTGGACGCGGGTGCGCGCCGGGCTGAGCGTCCCTGGGCTGTCCCCGGCGCTGGTCGAGGGCGCCCGCGGGCGGGCGGCGGCGTGCGACCCCGAGCAGGAGCTTGCCCGGGCGGCGGCGTGCGGCGCCCGGCTGGTGGTGCCCGGCGACACCGAGTGGCCCGAGCGCCAGCTCTGGTGGTCGCGTGACCCCGACCGGCCCGTCGACCCTGCCGCCGGCGCAGACCCCGACGTGCTGCACCGCGACGAGGCACCGCCGCTCGCGCTGTGGGTCCGCGGCGAGCGGGGCCTCGCTGAGACCGTCGAGCGCTCCGTCGCCGTCGTCGGGGCCCGCGCCGCGACGCCCTACGGCACCCACGTCGCCACCGAGCTGGCCTTCGGCCTCGCCGACCGGGGCTGGACCGTGGTGAGCGGAGCGGCCTACGGCATCGACGGCGCTGCCCACACCGGCGCGCTGTCGGCGCAGCGCGCACCGACCGTCGCGGTGCTCGCCTGCGGCGTCGACGTGGCCTACCCCAAGGGTCACGACCGGCTCCTCGGCCGCATCCTCGAGCAGGGGCTGGTCGTCAGCGAGGTCCCCCCGGGCGCGGCCGCGACCCGGCTGCGCTTCCTCGTGCGCAACCGGCTGATCGCCGCGCTCACCGTCGCGACCGTGGTCGTCGAGGCCGCCAAGCGCAGCGGCTCGCTGTCCACGGCCCGCCTCGCCGGGGCCCTGCACCGCCACGTCCTCGCGGTGCCCGGACCGGTGACCTCCGCGGCGTCGATCGGCACCCACGGCCTGCTGCGCACGGGGGCCACCTGCGTCACGTGCGTCACCGACGTCCTGGAGGCGGCCGGTGCCACAGGGGAGTACGCCGCAGACGACCGCTCCGGGCCGCGCGACCCGCGCGACGAGCTCAGCGCCGCGGTCCGCCGCGTGCTCGACGCGGTGCCGGTCCGGCGTGCGGCGGGCATCGCGAGCATCGCCCAGGTCGCCGGCGTCAGCGCGCTGGTCGTCCAGCAGGTGCTGCCGCCGCTGCTCGTCGCCGGGCTCGTCGAGCGCCAACCCGACGGCTGGCGGCTCACGACGCTCGGCGCCACCGGCACCGCGCGGTAGGAGCGTCCGGCGCTGCCGCGCGGCGCCTTGACCTTCCCGCCGGCCGGCCGCAGCGTGGGTGCGTGACCGCAGGAGGAGCAGCCCCCGCACCCCCGGCCGGCTCGCCGGAGGAGGCGCTGGCGGCGTACCTCTCCCACCTGTCGCTGGAGCGCGGTCGCTCGCCGCACACCGTGCGGGCCTACGCCGGCGATGTGGCGTCGCTGCTCGTCCACGCCCGGCGGCTGGGAGTCACCGACCTCGAGGGGCTCGACCTGCAGGTGCTGCGCAGCTGGCTGGCCCGGTTGCGCACCACCGGCGCGAGCCGCGCGACGCTGGCCCGGCGGGGGAGCGCGGCGCGCGCCTTCACCGCCTGGGTCCACCGGCGTGGCCTGACGACCACCGACCCCGGGCTGCTGCTCGCGACACCGAAGGGGCTGCGGCCGCTGCCGGAGGTGCTGCGCCAGGACGAGGCGGTGCGGCTGGTCGAGGGCGTCGACGGCGACGACCCCGAGGCGCTGCGCGACCGGCTTGCCCTGGAGCTGCTCTACGCCACCGGCATCCGCGTGGGGGAGCTGTGCGCGCTCGACGTCGACGACGTGGACCAGCACCGCCACGTCGTGCGGGTGCTGGGCAAGGGCGGCAAGGAGCGGGCGGTGCCCTACGGCGCTCCGGCGCAGCGCGCGCTCGAGACCTGGCTCGCGACCGGCCGGCCCGCGCTGGCCGGAACACGCAGCGCAGCCGCCCTGTTGCTGGGAGTGCGTGGCGGTCGGGTGGACCCGAGGACCGTGCGCGCGCTGGTCCACCGTCGGATTGCCGACGTGCCCGGCGCGCCTGATCTCGGTCCGCACGGTCTGAGGCACAGTGCAGCAACACACCTTCTCGAGGGTGGCGCCGACCTGCGGAGCGTCCAGGAGCTCCTCGGTCACGCTACGCTCGCGACGACCCAGATCTACACCCACGTGAGCGTCGAGCGACTGAGGACGAGCTATGACCGTGCGCATCCCCGAGCCTGACGGCTCGAGCGGCAGCGCTACGGGCACGGCCGTCGAGTCCGACGCCCCCGAGGTCAAGCCGACCCCGCGCCGTGGCCGCTATGCCGGTGTCTCCGACGAGGAGCGCGCCGAGATCGAGTCGGCCATCGCCGAGCTGTGGCGGGAGTACAAGGAGACGGGCAAGGAGTCGCTGCGCGAGCGGCTGATCCTGCACTACTCCCCGCTCGTGAAGTACGTCGCCGGCCGCGTCGGTGTGGGCCTGCCGCCCAACATCGAGCAGGCCGACCTCGTCAGCTACGGCATCTTCGGGCTCATCGACGCGATCCAGAAGTTCGACCTCGAGCGGGCCATCAAGTTCGAGACCTACGCGATCAGTCGCATCAAGGGCGCGATCATCGACGAGCTGCGCTCGATCGACTGGATCCCGCGCTCCGTGCGCTACAAGGCGCGCGAGGTCGAGAAGGCCTACGCCGCCCTCGAGGCCCGGCTGCACCGCACCCCGACCGAGGCCGAGGTCGCGGGCGAGCTCGGCATCGCGCTCGAGGACCTCCACCAGATCTTCAGCCAGGTCAGCTTCGTCAACGTCGTCGCGCTCGACGAGCTGCTCTCGGCCGGCCAGGAGCGCGGCGACAAGCTCTCGCTGGTCGACACCCTCGAGGACACCAAGGCCGAGGACCCGGTCACGGCGTTCGAGACCGAGGAGACCAAGTACCTCCTCGCCAAAGCCATCAACACGCTGCCCGAGCGCGAGAAGATCGTCGTGACGCTCTACTACTACGAGGGCCTCACCCTCGCCGAGATCGGCCAGGTCCTCGGCGTCACCGAGTCGCGGATCTGCCAGATGCACACCAAGGCCGTGCTGCAGCTGCGCGGCAAGCTCGCCGACCAGAAGGACTAGCGCAGAGCGCGACGGCGACACGTATGGCCCCCGCAGCTGCGGCGCCCGTGGCTGCCCTCAAGCTCGAACGAACCGTGACAGCGGCTCGTAGTCGCCAGTGTCCGCGGCGCGCAGGGCCGCGAGGTAGGTGTCGCGGACGTTGCCGTCGAGGTCGCGACCGGCTCGCCCCCAGGTGAAGGGCTGCTCGCCCTTCGCGCGCAGGAGCAGGTCGGTGAGCAGTCGGCTGTGCCTGCCGTTGCCGTTGGGGAAGGGGTGGATCGACACGAGGCGGTGGTGGAACGTCCACGCGGCCGCGTCGGGAGTCATCGCAGCGGCGCCCCCGAACCAGTAGGCCGCATCGAGCACGAGGTCGCGCACGGCGACGCTGATGTGGTGCGGGTCGATGCCGATGCTGGCTTCGTAGCGGCGGTAGGTGCCGGCCCACGTCCACACGTCTCCGAACATGTCCTGGTGAAGGCGCCGGACCGCGGTGTCCGTCAGCAGGGTGCTCGTCGGTGGTCGCCGCCAACGAGGGCGGCGGAGCGCGGCGAGGATGTTGGCCTGCTCGGCGGCGTCGAGGTCCGCCCGGGTAGCGACCCAGGTGAGCGCGAGGCCAGCGGCGTCGTCCGGGTCGAGGGGCGTGGCTCCGGACCATGCCGACTCGTGGGGTCCTGTCGGCTCAGTCATCGCTCCACAGGCCCGGCTCGTCCGCGATGAGCGCGGCCTGCTCGGCAGCCTGCTCGCGGACCACCGACGCGGTGACCTGCTGGTTCTCGAGCAGCATCGAGTGCCCCACGCTGGCGAGCAGGGCGTCGGCCTTGCGTTGGGCCTGCGTGGCGACCATGTCCTCCAGGGGACGTCGCGGGACGAGCGCGTAGACGAGGTCGCAGTCCAGGGCGTCGGCGGCACGCCGGAGGCTGTCGAGGCGGGCGCCGCCGTCGCGCTCGCTCCCCTCGAGGCGCAAGACGCTCGTGTGCACCGTCCCCATCCGCCTGCCGAGCTCTGCCGCCGACATCCCGAGGGACTCGCGGATCGCGTGGACCCACCCGCCCTGGGGTGCAGTGGCCTCCGGGACGACGGACCGCACCGCCACGAGGCGGCTGTCGAGGGTGCGCCGGGCGGTACGGCGAAGAGAGGGGGCGCGTTGGCGGGGCACGGGAACCTCACTTCTGCTGTGTGCATCTGGACGAGATCAATTGTGCATGCAAGTGCATGATAAATATGATCTATTGTGCGCTCTTCGAGCCAGCGTTGCAAGCGGTCACGCCAGACGCCCAGGACTCGCCCCCTCCGGCTGTGGCGCCACGCAGCGGTCGGTGGGTCGCCGACGGGCTCGCTCGACGGCGAGGTCGACAGGGAGCGCAGCAGCGGCGTCGGTCCGGTCGGGAGAAGGATCGTCGACCTCGGGCTGATCGGCTGGCTGATCGGCCGGCGAGCCGGTGAGTCGGTCGCGTGCGTGGAGCGCGAGCCCAAGACCCGGGGCGAGCGCGGGGGCCACGGGCGGGTCGTCGGGGTCCGGCGCGCCCGCTGGCTCGGGGCGGGGCCGGCGGGTCAGCAGGACGAGACCGGCGATGAGTGAGAGCAGCGCCGTGGCGCCACGTGGCAGGTCTGCCGAGCGCAGCGACCAGCCCGGCGGGTCGGGCGGGGAGCCGTCGGCGGACGCACGGTCGACCGGGTCCGAGCTCGCCTGGGGTCGAGCCCCCTGTCCCACCAGCGACCCGGGCAGTGGGGCGAGGCGGGCGGCGCGGGCCAGCGCCCGGTCCGACGCGGTGAGGGGCAGCAGCACCGACGGTCCGCGACGCAGCAGGGACAGCGGGTCGAGGTAGCTGTCGCCGCGGCGCAGCCCCCAGTGCAGGCAGGCGCGGCAGGGGGAGTGGCCGCGCTCGAGCAGGCCGATCGGCTCCCCGGCCGCCACCCGGTCTCCCACGGAGACGCCGGCCGCGACGGGCTCGTACGTCGTACGCACGTCGCCGTGGACCACCGCGACGACGCCGCGGCCGGCGAGGACCCCGGCGAACGACACCCGGCCCGAACCCGCAGCTCGCACCACCGTGCCCGCGGGCGCCGCGAGGTCGACGCCGCGGTGCCCCGGGCCGTAGCGCGTCTCGGGCGGGTCGAAGCCGCGGGTCACCTCGAGCGGGGCCGGCAGCGGTGGTACCCATGGGGAGGCGTGGGCGGGTGCGGGCAGGCCGAGCAGCAGGAGCGGGAGCGCGAGCAGCGGGAGCCGGGTCATGCCCGCGAGCCTGCGCGCCGCGGCCGTCCTGCGTCACCCCCGCGGGCGGATCTGTGGAGGCCGGGACGCGCAGCGGGTAGCCTGTGGACAGCGACCTCGCGAGAGGTCGACTTCGCGTGTCCGACACACGGCACGTCCCGGTGGTCCCCGACAGGGGCGGGGCGGGTCGCGGGCACCAGGGCGAGGCGCCACCCGGTGCCCCGCGACAACCCGACAGCCCGCCGACCGACCCGCCTGCACGCAGTGGGTCGTCGTCGCGCGGGCCAGCACAGACAGGCTTCACATGGCAGTCGTCACCATGCGCCAGCTCCTCGAGAGCGGCGCCCACTTCGGGCACCAGACCAAGCGCTGGAACCCGAAGATGAAGCGCTTCATCTTCACCGAGCGCAACGGCATCTACATCATCGACCTCACCCAGACGCTGGGCTACATCGACCGCGCCTACGACTTCGTCAAGGAGACGGTCGCCCACGGCGGGACGATCATGTTCGTCGGCACCAAGCGCCAGGCGCAGGAGTCGATCGTGGAGCAGGCCACCCGCGTCGGCATGCCCTACGTCACGGAGCGCTGGCTCGGCGGCATGCTCACCAACTTCTCCACCGTCTACAAGCGCCTGCAGCGCCTCAAGGAGCTCGAGCTCATCGAGGCCACCGGCGGCCAGACCGTGCTGACGAAGAAGGAGGCGCTCGTCCTCACCCGCGAGCGCATCAAGCTCCAGCGCACCCTCGGCGGCATCCGCGAGATGACCCGCACCCCGTCCGCGATCTGGATCGTCGACACCAACAAGGAGCACCTCGCCGTCAACGAGGCGCGCAAGCTCAACATCCCGGTCGTCGCGATCCTCGACACCAACTGCGACCCCGACGTCGTCGACTACAAGATCCCCGGCAACGACGACGCGATCCGCAGCATCCAGGTGCTCACCCGCGTCATCGCCGACGCCGTCGCCGAGGGCCTGATGGCCCGCGCCGGAGCGTCCGCCAACGCCGACGACAAGCCCGAGGCCGGCCAGCTCGGCACCGACGAGCCGCTGCCCGAGTGGGAGACCGCCGTGCTGTCCGGTGACGCCGCGAGCGCCGCCGGCGTCGACGCAGCCCCCCTCGAGTCGGCCGGCGTCGACGCCGCCGCTGCCGACGCCCCCGCTGCCGACGCCCCCGCTGCCGACGCCGCCGCGGTCGACGCCCCCGCTGCCGACGCCGCCGCGGTCGACGCTGCGCCCGCGCAGTAGTCCCCGCCCACACAAGACCGGAGAGACGTACACACCCATGGCTGTTTCCGCCGCTGACATCAAGAAGCTCCGCGAGGCGACCGGCGCCGGCATGAGCGACTGCAAGAACGCGCTCGTCGAGGCCGACGGCGACTACGACAAGGCCGTCGAGACCCTGCGCATCAAGGGCCTCAAGGGCGTCGCCAAGCGCGAGGGCCGGGCCGCCTCCAACGGCCTGGTCACCGCCAAGCTCGAGGGCACCTCCAAGGGCACCCTGCTCGAGCTCAACTGCGAGACCGACTTCGTCGCGAAGGGCGAGCGCTTCCAGGCCCTCGCCGAGACCGTCGTCGGTGCCGCGCTGGGCGCGAGCGACCCCTCGGCCGTGACCGTCGACGGCCGCCCGCTCCAGGAGGTCCTGGACGAGGCCAACGCCACCCTCGGTGAGAAGATCGAGGTCCGTCGCGTGCAGACCTACGAGGCGCCCTACGTCGGCGTCTACCTGCACAAGACGAGCCCCGACCTGCCCGCCCAGGTCGGTGTCCTCATCGCCCTGACCGGCGAGGCTCCTGAGGTCGCCAAGGACGTCGCGCAGCACATCACCGCGTTCTCGCCCCAGTTCGTCTCCCGCGACCAGGTCGACGCCGACGTCGTCGCCAAGGAGCGCGAGATCGCGCGCGCCACGGCGATCGAGGAGGGCAAGCCCGAGGCGGCGCTCGACAAGATCGTCGAAGGTCGCGTGACCGGCTTCTTCAAGGACAACGTCCTGCTCGAGCAGGCCTTCGCCAAGGACAGCAAGAAGACCGTGGCCAAGGTGCTCGAGGAGGCCGGCGTCGAGATCGTCGGCTTCACCCGCTTCAAGGTCGGACAGGCCTGAGCCGCTAGGTTCGCACCCGTCCGCACCGCACGACCGAGGAGGCCGCCCCCCTGATGAGCACCACAGGAGAGGCGGCCTCTTCGTCGTCGTACGACAGGGTCCTGCTCAAGCTGTCCGGTGAGGCCTTCGCCGGGGGTGGCGCCATGGGCGTCGACCCGCTGACGGTCCAGCTCATCGCGCGCCAGATCGCCGAGGTCGTGCGCTCCGGCGTGCAGGTCGCCGTGGTCGTCGGTGGCGGCAACTACTTCCGGGGCGCCGAGCTCACCGAGCAGGGCATGGACCGCCCGCGCGCCGACTACATGGGCATGCTCGGCACCGTCATCAACTGCCTCGCGCTGCAGGACTTCCTCGAGAAGCAGGGCATCGACACCCGGGTCCAGACCGCCATCGCGATGGGTCAGGTCGCCGAGCCCTACGTCCCGCGCCGCGCGATCCGCCACCTCGAGAAGGGCCGGGTCGTCATCTTCGGCGCCGGTCTCGGCGTACCGTTCTTCTCCACCGACACCTGCGCGGCGCAGCGCGCGCTGGAGGTCGGCGCCCAGGCGGTGCTCATGGCCAAGCAGGTCGACGGCGTCTACGACGACGACCCCCGCAAGAACCCCGACGCCGTGAAGTTTGACGCGCTGTCCTACTCCGAGGTGCTCGAGCGGCGCCTCAAGGTCGCCGACGCGACCGCCATCAGCCTGTGCATGGACAACGGGCTGCCCATCGTCGTCTTCGACCTCCTGCAGGAGGGCAACATCGGCCGCGCCGTGCGCGGCGAGAAGATCGGCACCCTCGTGAGCGGAGACAGCGCATGATCGACGAGACCCTCCTCGACGCCGAGGAGAAGATGGAGAAGGCGGTCAACGTCGCCAAGGACGACTTCGCCTCGATCCGCACCGGTCGCGCGACGCCGCAGATGTTCAACAAGATCGTCGTGGACTACTACGGCGCGCTGACCCCGGTCACCCAGCTGGCGAGCCTGCAGGTGCCCGAGCCGCGGATGTGCGTGATCTCGCCCTACGACAAGGGCTCGCTCAACGCGATCGAGACCGCGATCCGCAACAGCGACCTCGGGGTCAACCCCACCAACGACGGCAGCATCATCCGCATCGTCTTCCCGCAGCTCACCGAGGAGCGCCGCCGCGAGTTCATCAAGGTCGCGGGCAAGAAGGCGGAGGACGCCAAGATCTCGATCCGCAACATCCGCCGCAAGGCCAAGGACGACCTCGACAAGCTGGTCAAGGACGGCGAGGTCGGCGAGGACGACGTGGCGCGCGCGGAGAAGGAGCTGGAGAAGACCACCGGGTCCTACGTCCACAGCGTCGACGAGCTGCTCAAGCACAAGGAAGCCGAGCTGCTCGAGGTCTGATGGCGACCACCAGCCCTGACCCCACCGCTCCGGAGCCCGCGCTCGACGACGCGGCCGAGGACGCGACCGCGCCGAAGGCCTCGCGGGCCGGACGCAACCTGCCCGCCGCCATCGGGGTCGGCCTCGGCCTCGGCGCCCTCATCACGGTGCCGCTCTACTCGCCGTACCGCTGGGGCTTCATCGTCGTGCTGGCTGCGGCGGTCGCCGTCGGCACCCGCGAGATCGTCCACGCCCTGCGGACCCTCGGTGCGCAGCCGCCGATCGCGCCGCTGCTCGTCGGCGGTGCGGTCATGGTGGTCGTCGCCTACCGCGAGGGCTCCGAGGCGCTGTTCGTCGGCCTCGTGCTCACGGTGCTGGCGTGCATCGTCTTCCGCCTCGCCGACCCGGCCGAGGGCATCTTCCGTGACATCAGCGCGGCGACCTTCACCGCGGCCTACGTCCCCTTCCTCGCCGGCTTCGCCGCGCTGCTCGCGGTGCCCGCCGACGGCCCCCGCCGGGTCACGGTCTTCGTCGCGACGGTCGTCTGCAGCGATGTCGGGGGCTACGCCGCGGGCGTGCTGTTCGGCAAGCACGCGATGGCGCCCACGGTCAGCCCGAAGAAGTCGTGGGAGGGCTTCGCCGGCTCAGCCGCCGCGTGCGCGCTCGCCGGCGCGATCTTCTTCCCGACGCTGCTCGGCACCTCTGCGCTGCTCGGTGTCGTCTACGGCCTCGCGGTCGTGCTGACCGCCACGCTGGGCGACCTGGGGGAGTCGATGGTCAAGCGCGACATCGGCATCAAGGACATGGGCAGCCTGCTGCCCGGCCACGGCGGCATCATGGACCGCCTCGACTCGCTGCTGCCGACCGCCCCGATTGCCTTCCTGCTGCTGAGCGCCTTCGTCCCCCTGCCCTGACCGCAGGGAGGGCTCCGACCGCCACGAGGGGTCGGTGAGCGCTGTGCGACGTACCCTGATGGTGCTGTGACCGCCTCCCGCGCCCCCCTTCCCCTCGTCTTCGACGCGCCCAAGCGCGGGCTGCCCCCGACCCACCTCGCCGACCTCGACACCGCCGGTCGCCGTGCGGCCGTCGAGGCCCTGGGCGAGAAGGCGTTCCGCGCCGACCAGCTCTCGCGGCACTACTTCGGCGCGACCACCGGCAGCGACCTCGGGCCGGCGCTGCGAGACAAGCTGGGCAGCCTGCTGCCGCCGCTGCTCACGACCGTCCGCGACATCTCCTGCGACGACGACCAGACCGTCAAGACGCTGTGGCGCGGCCACGACGGCACGCTCGTCGAGTCGGTCCTCATGCGCTACGCCGACCGCACGACCGTGTGCGTCAGCAGCCAGGCCGGCTGCGGCATGGCCTGCCCGTTTTGCGCGACCGGCCAGCAGGGCCTGACCCGCAACCTGTCGACCGCCGAGATCGTCGAGCAGGTCGTCGCCGCCGAGCGCGTCGAGAAGGCCCGCGGCGGCCGGGTCTCCAACGTCGTCTTCATGGGCATGGGCGAGCCGCTCGCCAACTACTCCCGCGTCGTGGCCGCGGTCCGGCGCATCACCGACCCGCAGCCACACGGCCTCGGGATCTCGCAGCGCAGCGTCGTCGTCTCCACCGTCGGGCTGGTGCCGGCCATCGAGAAGCTCACCCGCGAGGGTCTGCAGGTCACCCTCGCGCTGTCGCTGCACGCCCCCGACGACGAGTTGCGCGACACCCTCGTTCCGGTCAACACCCGCTGGCCGGTGAAGGAGGTGCTCGCGGCCGCCTTCGGCTACACCCGCGAGACCGGGCGGCGGCTGTCGATCGAGTACGCCCTCATCCGCGACGTCAACGACCAGCCGCACCGCGCCGACCTGCTCGCCAAGCGGCTCGCCGGCAAGCTCGTGCACGTCAACCTCATCCCGCTCAACCCCACGCCCGGCTCGGAGTGGGACGCCTCGCCGAAGCCGGTGGAGCGCGAGTTCGTACGCCGCCTGCGGGCAGCGGGCGTGGCGACCACCGTGCGCGACACCCGCGGCCGCGAGATCGCCGGCGCCTGCGGCCAGCTCGCGGCGGTGCCGGTCGAGGGGGACTCGTGAGGGACCTCGTCCTGCTGGGCGCGACCGGGTCGATCGGGACCCAGGCGATCGACGTCGTACGCCGCAACCCCGACGCCTTCCGGGTCGTCGGGCTCGGCGGCGGGGGCGGCCGCGTCGACCTGCTCGCCGCCCAGGCCCTCGAGCTCGGGGTCGAGGTCGTGGCGGTCGCGCGGGCCACCGCCGCCCAGGACCTGCAGCTCGCCTTCTACGCCGAGGCGACCAGGCGCGGCTGGTCCAGCGGCGACTTCCGGCTGCCCAAGGTCCTCGCCGGCCCCGACGCGATGACCGAGCTCGCGGCCTGGCCGTGCGACACCGTCCTCAACGGCATGACCGGCTCGGTCGGGCTCGCCCCGACCCTCGCCGCCCTGCAGGCCGGGCGGACCGTGGCGCTGGCCAACAAGGAGTCCCTGGTCGCCGGCGGCCCGCTCGTCACGCCGTACCGCTCCCAGCTCGTCCCCGTCGACAGCGAGCACTCCGCGCTGGCGCAGTGCCTGCGCGGCGGCCGGCGCTCCGAGCTGCGCCGGCTGGTGCTGACCGCCTCGGGCGGGCCCTTCCGCGAGCGCGACGACCTCACCGGCGTCACCCCGGCCGACGCGCTCGCCCACCCGACCTGGGACATGGGTCCGGTGGTGACGGTCAACAGCGCGACCCTGGTCAACAAGGGGCTCGAGCTCATCGAGGCCCATCTGCTCTTCGACGTGCCCTACGCCGACATCGACGTCGTGGTGCACCCCCAGTCGATCGTGCACTCGATGGTGGAGTTCGCCGACGGCTCGACGCTCGCGCAGGTCAGCCCGCCCGACATGCGGCTGCCGATCGCGCTCGCGCTCGGCTGGCCGGACCGAGTCGCCGACGCGATCCCGCCGGTCGACTGGACCGTGGCGCAGCGCTGGGACTTCCTGCCGCTCGACGAGGTCCGCTTCCCCGCGGTGCAGCTGGCCCGCGAGGCCGGCGAGCGTGGCGGCACGGCCCCGGCGGTCCTCAACGCTGCCAACGAGGTGTGCGTGGCCGCCTTCCTCGAGGGACGCCTGGCCTTCCCCGCGATCGTCGACACCGTCGCCCGGGTCGTCGCCGAGCACGAGTTCAGGGAACGCCCGGACCTGGTCGATGTGTTGGACAGTGAGAACGCTGCCCGGGCGAGTGCCCGGCTGCTCGTAGGGGAGGACTCGTGCTGATCGCGCTGGGCGCGTTCGCGTTCTTCGTGGCTCTGCTGGTGTCGGTCACGCTGCACGAGGCGGGCCACTTCTTCACCGCGCGCCGCTACGGCATGAAGGCCACGCAGTTCTTCGTCGGCTTCGGCCCCACCATCTGGTCGCGCACCAGGGGCGAGACGGAGTACGGCGTCAAGGCCATCCCCGCGGGCGGGTTCGTGAAGATCGTCGGCATGACACCGCTCGAGGAGCTCGAGCCCGGCGACGAGGAGCGCGCCTTCTACCGCCAGCCGGCCCGGCGCAAGACCGTCGTCCTGGCCGCCGGCTCCACCATGCACTTCATCATCACCGTCGTCCTCGTCTTCGGGGCCTGCTGGGCGATCGGTGTCGTCGACTCGACCCGCCCGATCCTGTCCGCGCCCTCGGCCTGCGTCCCGGTCACGGTGACCGCTGACGGCGCGGTCGGTGACATCGACGGCTGCGCCGCGGGCGCGACCGTGCCCGGCCCGGCGGCGGCGGCCGGGATCCAGGCGGGCGACCGGGTCGTCAGCGTCGCGGGCGCGCCGATCGCGACCTACCGCGAGTTCGTCGAGGCGGTCCGGGCGCGGCCCGGGACCCCGCTCGACCTGGTGGTCGAGCGCGACGGCGAGCAGCTCCCGCTGACCGTGACGCCGGCCCCGGTGTCGCGGCCCAACCTCAACGACTCGAGCTACAACGTCCAGGCTGGTGCCATCGGGGTCGGCTCGCGGCTGACGACGGAGCGGGTCGGCTTCGTCGACGCGGTCGAGCAGACCGGCACGACGCTGCAGACGATGGTCGTCGGGACCTACGAGGCGCTGACCACCAAGCTCAAGACCGTCACCAAGGTCTACAGCGACGAGCGCGACCCGGCAGGCCCGGTCGGCGTCGTCGGGGTGGGGCGCATCAGTGGGGAGGTGGTCAACGCCGACGAGGAGGTCAGCATCAAGGTGCTGCAGTTCGTGCTGCTGATCGCCGGCCTCAACCTGTTCGTCGGGGTCTTCAACCTGCTGCCGCTGCTGCCGCTCGACGGCGGCCACATCGCGGTCGTCTTCTTCGAGCAGGTCCGCGACAGGCTGCGCCGGCTGCGCGGTTACGCCGGCGACCTGCAGCGCGTCGACTACAACAAGCTGCTGCCGCTCACCTACGCGGTCGCCATGCTGTTCATCGTCTTCACCGTCTTCATCGCGGGAGCCGACATCGTCAACCCCATCACCCTCGAGCCGTGACGATCCCCCTGGGCATGCCTGCCCTGCCGCCGCCGGTGCTGGCCAAGCGCCGCGTCAGCCGCCAGCTGCAGGTCGGCTCGATCGCCGTCGGCGGTGACGCCCCGATCAGCGTGCAGTCCATGACGACGACGGTCACGGCCGACGTCAACGCGACGCTGCAGCAGATCGCCGAGCTCACCGCGACCGGGTGCCAGATCGTGCGCGTGGCGGTCCCCGACCCGGTCGACGCGGAGGCGCTGCCCGAGGTCGTCCGCAAGTCGCCGATCCCGGTGATCGCCGACATCCACTTCCAGTCGAAGTACATCTACGCCGCGATCGACGCCGGCTGCGCGGCCGTGCGCGTCAACCCGGGCAACATCCGCGAGTTCGACGGCAAGGTAGGCGAGGTCGCCCGCGCCGCCGCGGCCTCGGGCACGCCCATCCGGATCGGTGTCAACGCCGGCTCGCTCGACAAGCGCATCATGGCGAAGTACGGCAAGGCCACCCCGGAGGCGCTGGTCGAGTCGGCCCTGTGGGAGTGCTCGCTGTTCGAGGAGCACGACTTCCGCGACATCAAGATCTCGGTCAAGCACAACGACCCGGTGATCATGGTCGAGGCCTACCGCCAGCTCGCCGCGCAGTGCGACTACCCGCTGCACCTCGGTGTCACCGAGGCCGGCCCCGCCTTCCAGGGCACCATCAAGTCGGCGGTCGCCTTCGGGGCGCTGCTGGCCGAGGGGATCGGCGACACCATCCGCGTCTCGCTGTCGGCCCCGCCGGTCGAGGAGGTCAAGGTCGGTCTCGCGATCCTCGAGTCGCTCAACCTGCGCCAGCGCGGCCTCGAGATCGTGTCCTGCCCGTCCTGCGGCCGCGCCCAGGTCGACGTCTACACCCTCGCCGAGCAGGTCACTGCCGGCCTCGAGGGCCTCGACGTCCCGCTGCGCGTGGCCGTCATGGGCTGCGTCGTCAACGGCCCGGGGGAGGCCCGCGAGGCCGACCTCGGGGTCGCGTCCGGCAACGGCAAGGGCCAGATCTTCGTCAAGGGCGAGGTCATCAAGACCGTGCCCGAGGCGCAGATCGTCGAGACCCTCATCGAGGAGGCGCTCCGCCTCGCCGAGGACTACCGCGTGGCCGGTGGCCCCTCCGGCACCCCCGTCGTCGCCGCCCCCTGACCCGCCACACCCCCTCGCCGGAGATCAACAGGGGGTCTGCACGCGCCGCGCCGGCGTGTCGTGAGCAGACCACCTGACGATCGTGCGGGGTGGTGGTCCGCTCGTGCCGCGCGGAAGGGGTCTGCTCGCCTACGCTCCGTCCATGCTGAGGACGTCGGGGGTGCGGCTCCTCGACGAGCGCGATCTCGCCGACGTCCTGGCGCTGCTGTCGCGCGACCCGGTGGCCGACGTCTTCGTTGCCAGCAGGATCGAGGCGGCGGGGCTCGTGAGCTGGCGGCTCGGCGCGGAGGTGTGGGGCACCGGCGATCGCGGTCGGCTCGAGGCCCTGTGCTACGCCGGGGCCAACCTCGTCCCGGTGCAGGCGAGCCCCGACGCGGCGCGGGCCTTCGCCGAGCGGGCCCGCAGGCAGGGCCGGCGCTGCTCGTCGATCGTCGGCCCGACGGACGCGGTCGCCGCGATGTGGCAGGTGCTGCAGTCGTCGTGGGGCCGGGCCCGCGACGTGCGCGACACCCAGCCCTTGCTCGCGATCGACGGCCCACCCCTCGTGGCGGCCGACCCGCTGGTCCGCCGGGTCCGGCGCGACGAGGTCGACGTACTCCTGCCTGCCTGTGTCGCGATGTTCACCGAGGAGGTCGGCGTCTCGCCCCTGCTGGGCGACGGCGGTGCGCTCTACCGCGCACGGGTCGAGGAGCTCGTCGCGCAGGGTCGGGCGTTCGCCCGGATCGAGAGCGGGGCAGTGCTGTTCAAGGCCGAGATCGGGGCGGCGACGTCGAGCGCCAGCCAGGTGCAGGGCGTGTGGGTCCACCCCTCGCTGCGCGGCCGCGGGATCGGCACGGCTGGCACCGCCACGGTCGTCGAGATCGCCCAGCGAGACATCGCCCCGGTCGTCAGCCTCTACGTCAACGACTACAACACCGGTGCGCGCTGCAGCTACGACAAGGTCGGCTTCCACCAGGTCGGCACGTTCGCCAGCGTGCTGTTCTGACCTACCCCGTCCCACGACCTGGGACGCGGTGTCCATCGTCACGTCGGTGCCGACTTGCCCCGGACGGGGAAGGCAGTCCAAGGTGCGGGATCCGGCCCGCTGAAACACGAGCCCGTTGTACGACGAAGAGGTGCCTACGTGACGCTCTCGCTCAAGCCCGGCACGTCCTGGGACGAGGTCTACGCCCGCGCCCGCAGCGCAGCGCCCGAGGCCTTCGACGCGGACCGCATCCTCAACCTCATCGGCGGTGAGTGGAAGCGCGTCGGCGACCCCGGCGAGCACGTGACGCCCGTGGACGGGAGCCCGATCCAGGGCCCGCCCCGCATCAGCCACGACGACGCGGTCACCGCTGTCGCCCAGGCCGCCGGCGAGCACAAGGCCTGGGGCGAGGTCGACCTCGACGAGCGCAAGGCCAAGGTCGCGGCGGCCGTCGCCGAGATGCGCGAGCACCGCGACACCTTGGCCCTACTGCTGGTCTGGGAGATCGGCAAGCCCTGGCGGCTCGCCTGCGCCGACGTCGACCGCGCGCTCGACGGCGTCGACTGGTACCTCGGCGAGATCGAGCGGCAGCTCGCCGGACGCACCCCGCTGCCGGGCCCGGTCAGCAACATCGCGTCGTGGAACTACCCGATGTCGGTGCAGGTCCACGCCGAGCTCGTGCAGGCGCTGGCGGGCAACGCGGTCGTCGCCAAGACCCCGAGCCAGGGCGGCTTCCACACCCTCACCCTCGCCCACGCAATCATGAAGCGGCAGGGCCTGCCGGTCACGCTGCTGTCCGGCGTCGGGTCCTCGCTCGGCAACGCGCTCATCAGCGCCCCCGAGATCGGCGCGCTGGCCTTCGTGGGCGGCCGTGCCAACGGCCGCAAGGCCGCGACGACGCTGGCCGACACCGGCAAGCGGCACTTCCTCGAGCAGGAGGGCCTCAACACCTGGGGCATCTGGGACTTCAGCGGCTGGTCCGACCTCGCGGGCCACCTCAAGAAGGGCTTCGAGTACGCCAAGCAGCGCTGCACCGCCTACCCGCGCTACGTCGTGCAGCGCGAGCTGTTCCCGGAGTTCCTCGAGATGTACCTCCCCGTCGTGCAGTCGCTGAAGTTCGGCCACCCGCTCGCGGTGGAGACCTCCTTCGACCCGCTGCCCGACCTCGACTTCGGCCCGGTCATCCACGCCACCAAGGCCGCCGAGCTGCGGGAGCACTACGAGGCCGCGGTCCGCGGCGGCGCGATCCCGCTCTACCGCGGCGACCTCACCGACGGTCGCTTCCTCGACGGCCAGGACACCTCCGCCTACGTCGCTCCGGCGTCGGTGCTGTCACCGCCGACCAACTGGGCGCTGCACCACGCCGAGCCCTTCGGTCCGCTCGACAGCGTCATCATCGTCGACACCGAGAACGAGCTGCTGGCGGCGATGAACGCCTCCAACGGTGCCCTCGTCGGCTCCGTCGCGACCGACGACGCCGACTTCGGCGCCCGGGTCGGTGAGCAGCTGCAGGCCTTCAAGGTCGGCCTCAACAAGCCGCGCAGCCGCGGTGACCGCGACGAGGTCTTCGGTGGCAAGGGCGCGTCCTGGAAGGGCGCCTTCGTCGGCGGTGACCTGCTCGTGCAGGCCGTCACCGAGGGCGACGGCCAGCTCTACGGCAACTTCCCGTCGTACTCCCTCTATCCCGACAAGGTCTGACCCCTCGCCACCCCCCTCAACCCCCGCCTTGTGCGCGGGTGTCGGCGCTACCGAGGCCTGGTAGCGCCGACACCGGCGCACATGCGGAAGGTTGAGGGAGCGCGGGGGCGGTCAGCGGGCGCTGGCCAGGCCGTGCAGCAGGAGGTCGACGCGCGACCCGTCGACCTCGACCGCGTCGCAGACCGAACGGCCCACCTCGGCCACGTCGGCGACCGTCGTGACCGCGTCGAGGCACAGCGCTCGCGCGAGCTTGCCCTTGGTCCACTTGTTGTCGTGGCTGACGACGGTGCGCCGGCCATCGGTGTCGCGCAGCACCCGCACCTCGACGGCGCCCGGCACCCGCGCCAGCTTGGCGTAGTCGCCGGAGCGCAGGTCCACGACGAGCTCGTCGCGCGCGGCGAGCAGCGGCTCGAGGACAGGTCGCCATCGACCTCCCAGCCCCCCGTGACCGGGGAGGACGGTGCCTCCCGACAGCCGGTACGCCGGGATGCGGTCCGTCGGCCGCAGCAGCCCGAACAGCGCCGACGCCACGACGAGCGAGGCGTCCGCCCGGCGGCGGGCGTCCGCGGGCAGCGACGGGTAGTCGAGGTTGTCGTAGACGATGCCGGTGTAGACCTCGAGCGCCGGCAGGGTCGGGGCGCTGGTGAGGACCCGGTCGCGGGCGAGCTCGCCGGCCTGACCGGCCGACAGGCCGAGCGCCTGGGACAGCTCGGCGGGCTGCGTCTTGGCGAGCCGCTGGAGGTCCGCGACGAGCGACTTGCGGGTGCGGGTCAGCTCCGGGAACGACAGCGTCGCGAGGCCGAGCCGGGGGCCGTCGGTACCGGCCGCCTTGGTCTCCGACGGGGGCAGCAGGACGAGCACGCGACGAAGGCTAGCCGCGGCCGCGTCGCCACGGCGGCGGTGCCCCCTGGAGCCACCAGCCGAGCGCGCGGGTGAGCCGCGGCAGCACGACGTAGACCATCACGGGGGTGCACGCGAGGCTGGTGATCGCGATGCGCGGCACGAGCGGCACGTCGTCGGTGACCAGGCCGAGCAGCAGCGCCATCACGACGTTGACGGGGAAGAAGCCCAGCCAGATGACGGTGCCCTGCTTCCAGCGCGGCGGGCCCTTCGGGGCCGCGACCTCGACGGTGTCGGCGGGCTCGAACCAGCCCTCGATGCCGGTGCGCTTCTCGGTGCGGGTCTCCTCGACCAGCCCCTGCGCGGACCCGAGCCACCACGCCCGCTGGTCGGAGCGCTCCCAGGCGGCCAGCCGGGCGGCGTCGCTGAAGCGGTAGAGCACGTGCCAGTCGGGGCTGGCCGCGGTCGGCTTGACCCAGCCGATGCCGAGGAAGCCGGGGAACTGCTCGACGAGCGACCTGCCGGCGCGCAGCCAGGCCAGCACCTCCGGGCCGCGCTCGGGGGCGGCCCGCCTGGTCACCGTGACGGTGACCGCGCCGGCGGTGGCAGGGGTGGGCTCGCTCATGCACCTATCCTCGGGGCTGGGAGCCCTGCCGGAGCCGTCGAGTGGCCGACCCCACAGTCGCACCTCGCGACGGTCCGCCCGGCACCGTCGAGAGGTCGGAGGGTCGTGTCGGAGCAGCCACGCCACGTCTTCGTCGACGCCACCGGGCGCCGGGCGGCCTGGCTGCGCCTCACCGGGTGGGCCGTGACGGTGCTCGTCTCGGCGTACCTCCTGCTGCTCGTCGCTGCGCTGGTCGGCCCGCCGGGGCTGTCGCGGCTCGCGGTGCCCGGCCTGCGGGGTGCCCTGCCCGAGGTCGGGCCGGCGCAGCTCGGTGACGGGGAGGGTGGCAGCGGGGACCCGCAGGACGTGCTCGAGCAGACCGGCCCGGCACCGACGCCGCGACCCACCGACCCGCCGCCGGGCCAGTCCGGGTCGGACGCAGGCGCCTCACCGGGAGCCCCCGCGTCCACCGCCGGGGCGACGACGGCGCCGACCGGTGGGCCGACGACGGCGCCGACCGGTGCTCCTGGTGGCGGGACGACCGCGGCGCCGAGCCCGACCCCCACGGAACCGGGCAGCGCGCCCAGCACGCCGCCCGGGCAGTCCGCCGCGACGCCGACCAACAACGGCCAGGGCAGCGGCAAGCCCTCCGCAACGCCCTCGCGCCGACCCACCGACCGACCCACCAAGGGCCCCGGCGCATGACCGGTGGGCGCGCCGCGCGCCGCCCGCAGGCGCACTGGGGCGTGCTGGTCGTGCTGCTGCTCGCGCTCGTGGGTGCCCTCCTGCTGCAGGGCCTCACCGAGGGCAGCCGGTCGGGCACCGGCAGCGCGGCCCGCGAGTCCGCGCCCCTGTCGGGTGGGTCGGCGGTGGCCTACGACGGCCGTGACGGGCTCGCCTCGCGCCCGCTCGAGCCGCGGTCGGTGGCGCTCACCTTCGACGACGGCCCGGACCCGGAGTGGACCCCCGCGGTCCTCGACCTGCTGCGCCGCGAGGGCGTGCCCGCGACCTTCTTCGTCACCGGTGCCCAGCTGTCCGCGCACCCCGAGCTGGTGCGCCGGGCCGTCCGCGAGGGGCACGAGGTCGGCCTGCACACCTGGAGCCACCGCGACCTGTCGGAGCTGTCGTCGTGGCGCGCGCGCCTCGAGCTGTCGCTGACCCAGCTCGGTCTGGCGGGCGCGACCGGCCGCACCAGTGCGCTCGTCCGACCGCCCTACAGCTCCACCCCCGGTGCGCTCGACACCGACGAGCTCGCCGTGGTGGCGCGCGCCACCGGCGACGGCTACCTCGTGGTCCTCGCCGACCAGGACGCCCGCGACTGGGAGCGACCCGGGTCGACGGCCGTCGAGCAGGCGCTCGCCCCCACCGGTGACGACGGCACCGTCCTGCTGCTCCACGACGGTGGCGGCGACCGCGCGCAGACGATCGCTGCCCTGCCCGCGGTCATCGCCTCCCACCGCGCCGCGGGTCACTCCTTCACGACCGTGTCGGGTGGTCTGGGCCTGCCTGCCCAGGCCGGGCTCGCCCGGGCCGGCCGCGTCACCGTCCTGCAGGGCGACGCGCTGCTGCTCGCCGTCGCCGCCTCCGGTGCGCTGGTCACCGCCGTCACCTGGCTGGTCCTGCCCATCGGTGCGCTCATGCTGCTGCGCACCCTGCTCGTCGTCGGGCTCGCCGGCCGCCATGTCCGCACCGCCCGGGCTCGCGTCGGTGACGGCACCTGGGCGCCGGGGGTCAGCGTCCTCGTGCCGGCCTACGACGAGGCGGTCGGCATCGAGGCGACCGTGCGGTCGCTGGTCGCGAGCGACCACACCGGCCCGCTCGAGGTCGTGGTGGTCGACGACGGCTCGAGCGACGGCACCCCCGAGCTCGTCGAGGCGCTGGTCGCCCGCGAGGGACTGACCGGGGTGCGGGTGGTCCGCCAGGCCAACGCGGGCAAGGCGATGGCCCTCGCGCGCGGTGCCCGTGAGGCCCGGCACGACCTGCTCGTCATGCTCGACGGTGACACCGTCTTCGAGCCCGAGACGGTGCGCTGGCTGGTCCAGCCGCTGCAGGACCCGCGGGTCGGTGCGGTCAGCGGCAACACCAAGGTCGGCAACCGGCACGGGCTGCTCGGTCGTTGGCAGCACCTCGAGTACGTCATGGGCTTCAACCTCGACCGCCGGATGCTCGACCTCTTCGGCTGCATCCCGACGGTCCCGGGTGCCAGCGGGGCCTTCCGGCGCGCGGCTCTTGCGGCAGCCGGCGGGATGAGCACCGACACCCTCGCCGAGGACACCGACATCACGATGGCCATCACCCGGGCCGGCTACCGCGTCGTCTACGAGGAGCGGGCCCGTGCCTGGACCGAGGCGCCGCTGACCTTCCGCGACCTGTGGCGGCAGCGCTACCGCTGGGCCTACGGCACCCTGCAGTGCGTCTGGAAGCACCGGGGCGCGGTCCGGGAGCGGTCGAGCCTCGGTCTGCTCGGGATCCCCTACATGCTCACCGTCCAGGTGCTGCTCGCCCTGCTGTCACCGGTCGTCGACGTCTTCGCCGTCTACGGCCTGCTCGCCGGCGACGCCGTCGAGGTGCTCGCCTTCTGGACGGCCTTCCAGCTGCTCGGCGTCGTGTCCGCCGCCTACGCGCTGCGGCTCGACGGCGAGAGCCTGCGGCCGCTGTGGGCGCTGCCGTTGCAGCAGGTCGTCTACCGCCAGCTGATGTACCTCGTGGTCATCCAGTCGGTGGTCGCCGCGGCGAGCGGGGTCCGGCTGCCCTGGCACAAGCTCGAGCGCACCGGCGTCGACAGCGACCTGGTGCCCGCGGGCGCTCCCTAGTCGCGGCAGGCGACGTAGGGGTCGAAGCCGGTGAGGAAGGACTCGCTCGACGGGATGAGGGTGTCCCAGTAGGCGACGCGGGCGTCGTGCTGCGCGGTCATGTAGTCGCACGCGGCGTCGCTCTTGGTGCGGGTCGGCGTGCCCCGCACCCCGAGGTGCGCCAGCGACTCGGCGACCACGGCGTACTCCGTCCTGGTCGACAGCACGCCCCAGCCGATCTGGACGTAGGGCGCCGCGTCCGCGACGGGCATCGCGCCGGTGTCGTCGAGCAGCGCCGACGCGGCGTCGTAGCCGCTCATCGAGGGGTACGCGGAACCCTCTTCCAGCGCACGACGCACCTGCCAGGGAGTGATCTGGCGGCCCTTGCCGGAGACCATGAGCGAGGCGCCGTCCGGACGCACGAGCGGGCCGCCCCGGTGGCCGGCCTTGCGCCGGGCCTCGAGCAGCACCAGCGAGGCGGTGCCCGCGCTGCGCGGCGTCGCGAACGACGTGCCGCTCGCCGAGCGGGTGCCGGTCTCGCAGTCGACGCAGTAGGGCAGCGTCTGGGTGAAGTCGGCGACGACGTCGACGAAGTTGCCCGACAGCGTCTCGCGCCCGCCGCTGGTGTCCTCGTGGAAGCCCGCGACGCCGATGGTCCACCACGGGCCGGACGTGCCGTCGGGCGGCGAGCCGGCGGGGGAGTTGTCGGCCGCACCGAAGTGCAGCTTGCCCTTGAGGACGGTGCCGGTGTAGCTGCTGGCGAGGTGGCCCATGCCGGGCGGGCTGCCGGGGATGCCGTAGCTGGTCGTCACGATGTCGACGGCCGGGTGGTTGAAGGCCCACTCCTCGCTGGCCTCGCCGAAGCTCTCGACGAGGACGACGACCGCGTCGGGGTTGGCGTTGAGGACCGCCGAGGTCGTGCCCACCCCGTGGGTGTCGCCCGGGTCGGCGAGGATCGGTGTCGAGGTCGCAGTCTTCGGCTCGAAGGAGATGCCGATGACGTTGGTGCCCGCGAACCAGTACGGCTTGCCGGGCTCGACCTTGTCCCACATCGCCATGTCGCGCGCGCGGTCCTCGGCGAAGGACCCGGTGCGGGTCACCTTCAGCACCTGCGACGGGCCGATGCCGAACTCCTTGAGCACCGCCGGCGTGACGCTGGAGGGGCCCTTGCGGCCCTTGTAGGGACCGCCGCCCGCGTAGTAGGCCTCGTGGTAGGGGTTGACGCCGGTGTCGATGTCGGCGACCACGACGCGCGGGACCGCAGCGGGAGCGGCGGTCGCGGTCGGCAGGGTCGCGGCCGCCGTGGGCAGCGCGAGCACGGCCGCGGCAGCGGCGAGGACGAGACGGGGTGCGGGCACAGGGCGCTCCGGGACGGCCGGTCGGGACAGGGGCTCTCAGGAGGAGTTCGCCACAGCCGCGCCCGCACCTGCCGGGCGCGCTCGACGACAACTCCGACGACCCGCGCCCGCGCCGTCGATAGGCTCGACCGATCCCGTCGTACTCCCTGATCGAGGTGGCTCCCGTGCTCCGCATGTCCACGCTGTTCCTGCGCACCCTCCGCGCAGACCCGGCGGACGCGGAGGTCCCGAGCCACAAGCTGCTGGTCCGCGCCGGCTACGTGCGCCGCGTCGCGCCCGGTGTCTACACCTGGCTGCCGCTCGGCCTGCGCGTCCTCAACCGGGTCGGGCAGGTCGTGCGCGAGGAGATGGACCGCATCGGCGCGCAGGAGGTGCTCCTGCCCGCGCTGGTGCCGGCGGAGTACTACCAGGCCACCGGGCGCTGGACGGAGTACGGCGACAACGTCTTCCGGCTGCAGGACCGCAAGAAGGCGGACTACATGCTCGGGCCGACGCACGAGGAGGTCTTCACCACGCTGGTGAAGGGCGAGTACTCCTCCTACAAGGACCTGCCCGTCATGCTCTACCAGGTCCAGACGAAGTTCCGCGACGAGGCGCGTCCGCGCGCCGGCATCCTGCGCGGCCGCGAGTTCGTGATGAAGGACAGCTACTCCTTCGACCTCGACGACGCCGGGCTGGCGCGCTCCTACGAGCTGCACCGCCAGGCCTACGTCGCGACCTTCGAGCGGCTCGGCCTCGACTACCGCATCGTGTCCGCCGTGTCGGGCGCCATGGGCGGCAGCGCGTCGGAGGAGTTCCTCGCCAAGGCACCGACCGGTGAGGACACCTTCGTCGCCTGCACCTCCTGCGACTACGCCGCCAACACCGAGGCTGTCGAGGTCAAGGCCGCCGCGCCGCAGGACCCCGCGACCCAGCCCGCGCTGGCCGTCCACGACACCCCGGACACTCCGACGATCGACAGCCTGGTCGAGCACTTCCGCGGCCTCGGCCGCGAGATCACCGCCGGCGACACCCTCAAGAACGTCGTCGTCACCCTGCGCCAGCCGACCGGTGAGACGTCGGTCCTGGTCGTCGGTCTGCCGGGTGACCGCGAGGTCGACCTCAAGCGCCTCGAGGCCAACGTCACGCCGGCCGAGGTGCTGCCGTTCGACGACTTCGCCAACCACCCCGGGCTCGTCCGCGGCTACATCGGCCCGCAGGGCCTGCCCGAGGGGACCCGCTACCTCGTCGACCCGCTCGTCGTGCCGGGCTCGGCCTGGGTCACCGGCGCCAACGAGGCGGGCAAGCACGCGACCGACGTGGTCATGGGCCGCGACTTCGAGCCCGAGGGCACCATCCCCGCGGCCGAGGTCCGCGAGGGCGACCTGTGCTCGCGCTGCGGCTCGCCGCTCACCATCGACCGCGGCATCGAGATCGGCCACATCTTCCAGCTCGGACGCAAGTACGCCGACGCGTTCTCGCTCGACGTACTCGGTCCGGAGGGCAAGCCGGTCCGCGTCACGATGGGCTCCTACGGCATCGGCGTCTCGCGTGCGGTCGCAGCGATCGCCGAGCAGTCCTACGACGAGAAGGGCCTCGTCTGGCCCCGCTCCGTGTCGCCGATCGACGTGCACGTCGTCGTCGCCGGGCAGGGCGAGCAGCAGGAGGGCGGCGAGGCCCTGGCGGCGGGGCTCGAGGCCGCGGGGCTCGTGGTGCTGCTGGACGACCGCAAGAAGGTCAGCCCGGGGGTGGCCTTCAAGGACGCCGAGCTGATCGGCACCCCGACCTACGTCGTCGTGGGCAAGACGCTCGCGACCGACGGCACCGTCGAGATCCGGGACCGGCGGTCCGGCTCGTCGCGGTCGGTCGCGATGGCCGACGCCGTCGCGGAGGTCGTGTCCGAGGTGCGCGGGGCCTGATGGCCGGCAAGGGGACCCCCGCGACGGTGGTGCTCGACCGGGAGGGCGTGGCGCACGTGCTCCATGCCTACGAGGTCCCCGCCGACCACCCGGGCGGCTACGGCGAGGCCGGCGCCGCGGCGCTCGGCGTCGAGCCGGAGCGGATGTTCAAGACGCTGCTCGCCGACCTCGACGGCGAGCTCGTCGTCGGGGTCGTGCCGGTCGCTGGATCGCTCGACCTCAAGGCGCTCGCCACGGCGCTCGGCGGCAAGCGGGCAGCGATGGCCGAGCCGGCGCGCGCCGAGCGGGCCACCGGCATGGTCGTCGGCGGCATCAGCCCGCTCGGTCACCGGGCGCCGCACCGCACCGCCGTCGACGAGACCGTCGAGCTGTGGGACACCGTGCACGTCTCCGCCGGCCGCCGCGGGCTGTCGCTCGAGATCGCACCCGGCGACCTGCTGCGGCTGACCGGCGCCGTCCTCGCGGACCTCGCGCGATGAGCGGTGGTCCGACGACTTCCCGGCCGGCGAGGGCCGTGCTCTTCGACTGGGGCGGCACGCTGTCGACGCACGTCGACGTCGACCTGCTCGACATGTGGCGGGCCGCCGCCCGGGTGCTCGCCCCGACCGACCCCGAGCCGGTGGCCGCCGCCCTGCTCGAGGCCGAGCTGCACTGGTGGCGCAGCCGGGTCAGTGCGGGTGACGGGACCGGTTCGGGGACGACCGAGGCCATCGTGCGGTCGGTCGCGGCCGAGACGCACCTCGACGTCGCGGGCGCGCTCTCGGCGTACCACGGTGCCTGGGAGGTCACGGTCGCGCACGACCCGCACGCGGTGGCGTGCCTGACGGCGCTGCGGGACCGCGGGCTGCGCACCGGGCTGCTGTCCAACACCCACTGGCCGCGGGCCCTGCACGACCGCTGGCTGGCTGACGCGGGGCTGCTCGACCTGCTCGACGCGCGGGTCTACACCAGCGAGCTGGCCCACATGAAGCCGCACCCCGAGGCCTTCCTGGCCCTCACCGCAGCGCTCGGCGTCGACCCGGCCGAGTGCGTCTTCGTCGGTGACCGGCCGCGCGACGACGTCTCCGGCGCGCAGGCCCTCGGGATGCGCACGGTGCTGCTCACGGGCCGGCCGGTCGAGCCCTTCGACGTCGTGCCCGACGCTTCGCTGCCCGACCTCGCCGGTCTCGCGGACCTCGTCGCCTCCTGGTCCCCCTGACCCAGCGCTGCTGAGCCGGCCGCCGGTGACCGGGCCGCACCGATCCGCACTGCTTCCACCTCCAGGTGGTGCGGCCGTGCACCGGGCCGGTTGAGCGTGGGGGGCGGGGGTGCTTCGCGGGACTGGAAGCAGTTCGGACCGGTCTGCGCTGACTGAGGCCGGGGCTCGGGGGTCGGGGGCTTGGGGGTCGGGGGCCTGGGGGTGGGGGCTTGGCGGTCAGGCGCCGGGAAGGGCCACGGTCGCGGGGGTGACGCGCGCGCGGACCCGCCACTGGGTCGCGCGCACCGCGGTCTCGTTCAGCCCGGCCAGCGCGAGCCGGCGCAGCTCGACGTCGTCGGTGCCGGCGAGCAGGTCTCGCCAGCGCTGCGACAGGCCCTCCTCGAGCCGGACGGCCAGCAGCAGCGCACCCGCGCGGTCGGGGACCACCACGTCGTACGCCGCCTGCGTCACCGGGGCCTCGGCGCCCCGCTCGGTGAGGGCCGCCGTGAGCAGGTCGCGCCGGTTGCGGTGGCTGTCGAAGGCGGTGCGCGCGGCCGCGCGGGTCTCGTCGTCGAGCCGGCCGCCGAGCACGCCGTAGCCGTAGACCGCGGCGTGCTCGGCCACGAGCGCCGCGGTCAGCAGGTCGGTGTCGCTCACACCAGCACCACGGGGTGCGATCTCTCGCAGGCCGACAGCTGGCCGAGCAGCCCGGTCAGCGCGGTCGAGGCGGCGAGCGCGTCGGTGGCGTGGGCGGTCGCGGCGGCCCGCTCGGCGGCGACGAGGCGGGCGAGGACCGCGGCCCGTCGCGCGGGTGCCGCGGTCGGCAGCGCGGCGGCGGGCAGCGGACCAGAGGACGAGCCGGCGGGGGTGGGCGTCGACGTCTGGCCGGGGGAGGGCGGGCCGGGGGAGGGAGTGCCGGTCGGGCTCAGGGCGGTGAGGTGGGCGACGTGGTCGGCGCGCAGCGGAGCGAGCACCGCCGCGAGGGACGGCACGGCGGCGAGCGCTGCGTCGTACTCCTGGAGCAGTCGCCTTTCGCGCGCGGCGGCCGCGTCGCGCAGGGCGATGTCGGGGTCGACGGGGGCGGGCTGCGGTGCGGGCGCGTCGGTGCACGCGGCGAGCGGGAGGGCGCCGCTCAGCAGCAGCGTGCGGCGGGTCAGGCGCATGGTCAGCCAAGGTAGTCCGGCGGTTAGCCCGGGGCAGGCGCCGAGGGCGCCCTCCCTGTGCGGGAGGACGCCCTCGGTGTCGTGCGGGGGGTGCGGGGGCTGACTAGGCCAGCTTCTTGTTCTCCGCGATGCCACCCGCGAGGGCGGCGGCCGTGTCGGGCATGTGCGTCGACGCGGTCTGGAGCTTCGCGAAGGCGGTCGGGTCACCGGCGACGACGGCGTCGATGGCGGTGAACAGGGTCGCGACGTGCGGGGTGAGGGCGTCCGCCACGGTCATGGCCGGCAGCTCCGGGACGACGGAGTTGATGAGCTCGCCGAAGGAGGTGCGGTAGCCGTCGAGGTCGGCCTTGGCCTTGGTGACCTTGGCGTCGTCCTTGGTGGCCTTGCCGAGG